>CANRJZ010000001.1 GCA_947631055.1 uncultured Clostridia bacterium
CCAGTGAGCTGTTTGGCAACACAGCTTAATGAGCTTTGTCCAAAACAGTTCACCGGACTGTTTTGGAGATATAGAATAGTTTAAATACTTAAAAAGGGGCGGCGGTCGTGTTCGCAAACCCAACGCAAAGCGTTGGGTTTTCCCTCAGGAAACGCTGTCGCGTTTCCTCACCCCCAGCTCCGTTTTTTTGAAAAGGGGATTTCGCCGTTCTGCGAAAAACGAACTGCGTTCGTCTGCGCGACCAAAGGCTCTGCCTTTGGAAACCGCGAGCTGGGCTCAGCTCGACCAGCTATTGTTTCTTATGTTTAGTGCGATAAATTATAATTATTAAAATGATCCAAAAGTAATAATATTAACCGCACTATCTGATAAGAGAATATATGCGTGCAAGCTCAGCTTGCCTCAGCCTGCAAATTATAAATGAAAATCAACCTTTTGTTGTGACATAGCTATCCTCAAAAGCGCCGGCCGGCGCAAGCGCCTGCATAAGCGGTGCTGAAAATGCCATTCCGGCAGCGATAAGGAGCTGTTTCCCAGTAAGCGGGACCGTCTCGAATATTACCTGCAGCGGAGGAAAATATATCGCCGCAAAAACTGCCGTCAGCGATATCATCACTGCGCCTATAAGTTTGCCGTTATTAAGATAAGGAACGGTAAATATATTTTTCGTCTCGGATTTACATTCAAATACGTGGAACAGCTGTGACGCTACCAGAGTAAACAGCGCTGCCGTCCTTGCAGCGGCAACGCTTCCGCTGAGAGCATTTATTATCGCAAAACTTCCTAAAGTGCATACGCCTATAAGGATACCGCGAATTATGATCTTCTGCATAAGACCGCCGGAGAAAAAACTCTCATCGGACTTTCGGGGAGGCTTTTTCATATTTTCCTTTTCGGGAGGTTCAACGCCTAGAGCTATAGCCGGAAGTCCGTCCGTAACAAGATTTACCAGAAGTATCTGCGTCGGCAGCAGCGCCATCGGCATACCAATTATTATTCCCAGAAACATTGTCAGCACTTCGCCTATATTGCAGCTTAACAGATAGCGCACAAATTTACGGATATTCGCATATATGCCCCTTCCCTGTTCCACTGCGCCTACCAGCGTAGCAAAATTATCATCGAGCAGCACCATATCCGCAGCCTGCTTTGTAACGTCCGTTCCGGTAAGCCCCATTGAAACGCCTATGCTGGCTTCTTTTACGGCAGGTGCGTCATTGACACCGTCTCCGGTCATTGTGACTATTTCTCCCCTGCGTTTCAAAACACGCACTATACGCAGCTTATCGGCAGGACTTACTCTGGCAAAAACGGCGGTCTTTTCTATCACATTATCCAGTTCCTCATCGGACATCCTTTCAAGCTCCGCTCCGGTAAAAACAAGATCTCCGTCACGCATTATGCCTGCCTGTCTTGCAACTGCGGCGGCAGTGTTCTTATGGTCGCCGGTTATCATTATAGTGCGTATATGAGCGCTGCGGCAAAGGCGCACGGCCTTCTTCGCCTCGGCACGCGGAGGATCCGACATTCCCACAAGCCCAAGGAATATCATTCCGCTCTCAAGATCGGAATTTCCTGAAATATCCTTTTTGCAAAGCGCCAGCACGCGAAGGGCTCTGCCGGTAAGCTTCTCATTCACATCGTAAATTTCCCTGCGTTTCCTTGCCGTCATAGGGACAACTCCGCCGTCGGTCATACAAAATCCGCAGCGTTTAAGTATAACGTCCGGCGCTCCTTTTGTGTAAGCCGTTTTTACGCCGTTTCCGGAGCATATCACCGTCATACACCGTGATTCGCTGTCAAAAGGTATCTCGTCGGTCTTTTTATATAATGAAGAAAGACTTTCCGCCGTAACGCCGCCTTTTGCCGCAGCAACGAGAATGGCAAGCTCGGTAGGATCTCCCGCAGCTTTCCATTCTCCGGACGATGTAAGCCTGCCTCTGTCCCGTGAAGTGATCTTTTTATCGGCGGTTATGGAAGAACCCGTACACAGCGTTCCGCATATCAGCATTTCCTTTAAGGACGGTTCGGAAACGGGATTTACTCTTGCTCCGTTCACGGTCACTTCTCCGGAGATGCGGTAACCGCTGCCGGAAAAGGCAAATTCCTTTCCTCCGCAGTAAGCGTCAGTAACGGTCATTTTGTTTTCGGTAATGGTGCCGGTCTTGTCGGTACAGATCACCGACGTGCAGCCGAGAGTTTCCACCGAATGAAGTCTGTGTACAAGAGCATTTTTCTTTAACATTCTTCCTACAGCCAGCGCAAGAGCGATCGTCACCGTTGCCGGAAGTCCCTCAGGTATTGCAGCTATAGCTATCGTTATGCCTGTCATCAGCATATCGAATACCGGTTCTCCGCGCAGTATACCGGCTCCGCTGACTATCGCGCACACGCCGAGGCATATAACGGCTATCACTTTTCCAAGTTCCGCAAGCCGTTTTTGCAGCGGAGTCATTTCGTCATCTATATCGTTAAGCATTCCGGAGATCCTGCCCATTTGCGCGTTCAGTCCGGTAGCCGTCACCTTTGCTTCCGCCGTACCTTTTACTATCACCGTACCGCTGTAAACGAAGGTAGATCTTCCTATGGAATTATCGCTGTCGGACGGATCGCCCTCGGTTTTTGAAACGGCTGCCGATTCGCCGGTCAGTATGCTTTCCTCCGCCAGCAAACTCTTACAGGAAAGTATCACGCAATCGGCAGGAACTTTATCTCCTGCTTCGAGACGGATGATATCTCCCGGTACCAGTCCGGCGGCGGGTATTGTGACCAGCGTTCCGTCGCGCCAGCACTTTGCGGAAGGCGCGGTCATATTTTTAAGAGCCAGAAGCGTTTTTTCCGTGCGGTATTCCTGAATGAAACCAAGTACGGCGTTAAGAAGTACTATGATTATTATTGTCACCGCATCGTATATCTCGCCAAGGAAAAAGGAAACTGCCGTTGCAGCAAGCAGTATCATTATCATAACGTCGCGGAACTGTCCGAGAAAAATTTTCAAAGGCCGCGCCTTTTTTTCCTTTGCAAGGGAATTTTCCCCGTATTTTGCAAGTCTTTCGGCTGCCTCTGCGGAAGAAAGTCCGTGTCCGCCGGCAGTATATGGTCTTTCAAGTATTTCAAGCATAATTTTCCCTCCTGCGCTTTTTATCTAAACTATATTCGCAGGCAAGTCCCATTATTCCGGAAAAGGACAAGTTAAATATTATGCGGTATCTTTTGATCCCCCTATTGACAAAAATAATATATTATGTTATCATTAAATTGTAGTATTGTTATAATACAATATTTTAAAAAGGAGCATAATATTATGATATCACAAAGCGTAATAACGGCTGTTCTTATAGGTATGGCAATAAACGGACTTATTCCCATAATAGGCGGGATAATACTGCTTGCTGCGGGGAAAATAAAAGGCTCAGGTTTCTGGGCGGGAGTGCTGGCATATATCATCGGATTTCTGATTTCTTCCCTTGCTGCGGCATTCAGCACACTTCCGTTTTCGGAAAGGATAGCAAAAGATCCGGAATTTATCAATACTCTCAGCATTTTAGTCAATGTCGTAATGTTCGTTATATTGATCCTTGCAATGACGATATGCATAAGATCGTGTATGAAAAGGACCCGCACTTTCAAAGGCGGCATTTCCTGCGGGCTCGGATTTGGTATGGCATATTCCATTACGTCGGCTATAGGCTGCATAAGTTCATATTCCGTTTTTTCTATGATAAACAGCGGCGAATTTGACCGTCAGTACAAGGCAGGCATAGAACAGGGATTTATTACCAAAGAACAATTTGCCGAGGCAAAAGCAGCATTTACACAGCTTACCGTTCCGGATATAATAATGCAGATCACCGCGGCTCTCGGCATAGGTCTGGTGCTTACAGCTTCGGGAGCATTCATAATGAAGGCGGTATGCGCAAAAAATACATTTCTTGGATTTATGATCTCGGCAATAGTAACTTCCGCAGACGGACTTTCCGCAATGATACCGAACGCTGCCGCCGCATCGGTCATACCCGTTGCGATAGGCGCAGCAGCTCTTATATTTGCTTTCAGAACTAAAGACAAAACCGTTCCGCAGAACGTCCCTGCCGTAAAAGACGATTTTCTTGACTCAATAGAAAAATCAAAAAACGACAGTCAGGAGCAATAATTATCCGGAAAGTTTTCCTTCGTTTCACCAATATGCGCAGTTTTAAAATTGAAATGTATAATCCAAAATCTATGTGAAAAACTATTGATACAATAATAATTTCAATAAAAATAAACGGAGGAATATAAAATGAAAGCAACGGGTATTGTCAGGCGTATCGACGATCTCGGACGTGTAGTTATCCCAAAGGAGATAAGACGCACTATGCGTATCCGGGAGGGCGATCCTCTTGAAATTTACACAAGCAGCGACGGAGAAGTCATATTCAAAAAATACAGCGCCATCAACGAAATGGCAGGCTCAGCGGCTCAGGTAGCCGAGGTAATGACAAAGCTTGCCAACTGTCCTACAGTAGTTTTTGACAGAGATCACGTTGTAGCGGTAGCCGGAGTGCAAAAGAAGGAATTCAGCGAAAGGCGCGTCTCTCAGGCGCTGGAAGAATACCTTGAAAGCCGGAAAAATTATCTTTATACTTCACACAGCGACGCTAAAGTCTGTCCTGTGGAAGGCATAGACCGTCCTGCCATCGCTTGCTCGCCTATACTGGCGTCCGGAGATGTGACCGGAGCGGTAGCGTTCCTTGCTCCGAATAATGAAGCTGTTGCAAATGAGGTCCAGCAGAACCTTATCCAGGCGGCGGCCCAGTTCCTCGGCAAGCAGATCGAAGAATAAACAACTGTCGGCGGTATCTTGTAAGATGCCGCCGATCCTGTTTACAGTTGACTTTTGAGAAAAAATATTATATAATTTTATCGGGAAATTACGGCACGGCAAATTTTTTACCGCGTCATATGCTGTACGAAAATATCCGATGCCTTAGTGAGGGATACATATGCTTCTTAAATGCGCCGATGATATGATAAAACTTGCGGAAGAATGGGGATTTCTTCCGCTGTTCGCAAACAAAATACGCGGGTTCTCCGTAGAGGAACATACCCCGTCGTCATTATGGTTCACAGACCTTGAAGGTCCTTGGGAATGGAAGGGCCCCGCCGCAAGAAGCGGAAAATGCGTTTACGGAAAGTTTTTCGGCGGCAAGGCAGGTATGGTAAGCCTTGAAATGTTCCCCGATTTTGCCAATTACCGAAGGAACGGATACGATTTCGACTCACGGTATGAGGACGGACTTGCTTCACACAAAGATAAGGAAGTTTATGACGTTATCGAAAAAAACGGAGCTTTACTTTCAAAAGAAGTCAAAAAAATATGCGGGTACGGAAAAGAAGGCAAAAAAGGCTTTGAAACGGTCATAACGCGTTTACAGTCGCAGACATATGTCATTACCGACGATTTCGTTTATATGAAAGACAAATACGGCGCGTCATACGGCTGGGGAGTTGCCGAGTATAACACCCCCGAAAATATTTTCGGCTATGATGAAGTCACAGCTGCTTATTCCAGAGATCCGGAAGGATCAAAAGAAATAATTTTCGGAAGGCTGAAAAAGATCTTTCCTTCAGCAGACGAAAAAGAAATAATCAAATTCATTGGCTGACCGCAGGAGGATAAATTATGGGATACAGTTTTTACTGTACCGGAGATACAGAACTTACAAGCAGTCTCTACCCTGAGATAAATTCGCCGTATAAGCTTTATGATATTCTTTCCGATATCTGGTGCGCCGATTCCTGCGCACCGAGAATGAGAGACCAATGGACTAAGGAAAACAAGACTCTCGGTCAATGCTCAGTCACCGCTTTCCTTGCTCAGGATATTTTCGGCGGAAAGGTTTTCGGGATACTGCGCGATGGAGGAAATTATCATTGTTATAATGCGGTCGGCAGCTGCATTTTTGACCTTACCAGCGAGCAATTCGGCGAAGAAGCAAAGGAACTTGTATATAAAAAAGACTGCGAACAGTTCAGAGAGATCCATTTTGCCAAGGAAGAAAAACGTCTGCGCTACGAATTGCTGAAAAATGCCCTTGCAGAATATATGCAAGAGCATTGACGGTCAATTAAGTCTTATCTGTATTTGACGCTTTTTTCTTTTTCTTGTAAAAGTAATATGCAAGGATCGAACCTACCGCAAATACCGCTTCGCAGATCAAGGACACCCAGAATTTGGGGGACTTTGGATCGTCCACGCTTGAACCCATCAAAGTAGTGGTTATCAGTCCTGGAAGTATGCCCAGAAACGAACCGGAAAAATATTTCCACGGTGAAAAGCCCGTCGAGCCCAGAAACATACTTACCACGTCGCATGGAAGGATATTTATCACCCTCAGAAAATACGCTATGAAAAATTCATTGTCCGACCTGAACTCGCGGAGCTTGTCCGCATTTTTATTTTTGTTTATGAGTTCTTCCACAAATTCCCTTTCGGCATATTTGCCGATAAGATACGGGCAAGTCAGCATCAATAATATTCCGGCGCAGTTTACGAGCAGCGCCGTAAAATAATTGGGGAAAATACTTCCGGAAGCGGCAATAAGCACCATCATAGGGAAAAACATCGAAAGTGACTTCATACCGAAAAGCCCTATCATAACAAGTGCCGCTATCCAGAGATTTTTCGGTGTGAAGCTGAGTATATGCTCGACCGTTACCCCTCGGAACAGTTTGAAATAAATTATCACGCAAACGCCTACCATGACCAGAGGCGCAAGCTGCAGCATCCTTTTCAGAATGAAAGATCCTCTTTTTTCCCGCATGATATCATCTCCTTAAATGCGCCGGAACGAGCATACCGTTCTGTTACCGTGTCATAGCACGGACAGTGTTACATAAGCGGGGCAAAAAGCCGCAGGACGCGTCCTGCAAGTTTCTTGAAAATATTATATTTTTTACAGTCGTCAAGAGTTATGAGCCGGCATTTTTCTATGGTTTCCAGCATATCCTTCTCCACATCTTCCACAACGGCGCAGCGGTAGAAATAGCAGGCACATTCAAAATGCAGGAAAAGACTTCTGTAATCGAGATTTATCGAACCGATGACCGCCTTTTTGTCATCGCTGACAAATCCTTTTGCATGGATAAATCCGGGTATGAATTCATATATTTTTACGCCGGCGGATATAAGCTCTCCGTAATACGACCGCGCCAGCAGATAAGCGTATTTTTTATCCGGTATATGCGGCATTATTATCGAAACATCAACGCCCCGCTTTGCGGCATAGGTCAGAGCCTGCGTCATTTCCTCATCGAGGATAAGGTAAGGGGTCATTATATGGACATATTTTTCAGCGCGGTTTATAATATCAAGATAGACGGTCTTGCCCACATTTTCGTTATCGAGAGGGCTGTCCCCGTAAGGTATCACAAAACCGTCTTCGTAAGCGGGAGCGTTTCCGGTATCTTCGGTATACAAAGCGTAATCGTCATATTCGTCCTTTTTATTGTATATGTTCCAGTTCTGGAGGAACATTACGGTAAAGCTTTTTACCGCGTCTCCCTTTATCATAACGGCAGTATCCTTCCAGTAGCCGAAACGTTCAAATTTGTTGATATATTCATCCGCCATATTGACTCCGCCGGTAAAAGCCGTATGACCGTCGATAACGATTATCTTCCTGTGGTCACGATTGTTCTGGACCGTTGAAAAAACAGGCTTCAAAGGCGAGAACATACGGCATTTTATCCCGCGTGCGGCAAGCTTTTTCGGATAGCTGTAAGGAACGAGCACAAGACTGCTCATCCCGTCATACATAAATCTGACCTCGACTCCCTGAGCTGCTTTGCGTTCAAGTATGCTGAGAACAGTATTCCACATTTCGCCTTCCTCGACGATAAAGAATTCCATAAAAATGAATTTTTCCGCCTTTTCGAGCTCTTTTACGATCGCGTAAAAAGCTTCTTCTCCGGTAGGAAAATATTCCGCGCCGCTGTTTTTCAGCGTTGGAAATCCTGCATATTTTTTCATATATACGGAAAAATTCTTTTCTTTTTCGCTTGCTTTTTCAAGTTCATCCATAACGGCTTTATCCTGAGGAATGAACGGAGCTGATCTTTTGATCTGATCGCGGATATCACGGTTCATAATGCGTGTTCCGAGCTGGAGCCGCACGAAAATATACAGTAATGTCCCGAAGATCGGTATAAGTACTATCGGCACTACCCAAGCAAGCTTATAATAAGGATTTGTTTTTTCGTTTATTATGCAGATGAGCACTATCAGCGACAGTACCGCCATAGCAGCGCTGAAATAAACAAAATGATTACTGAAATACATCACGAATGTTATCAGGAAAATGATCTGAAGTGCGATACTGAGCACTACTACTATCGTTCTTCCGAAAATTATTTTTACAAGGCTTTTTATTTTCCGCTTTACTTTTTTGTTCATTTACCTATTATTCCTTAAACAAATATCTTTTTCTTTCCTATCCGGAACGCCGCAGCGATCATTTTTTCCGGAGATCGGTACGGCTCCGCCGCAAATATCGTTCCGCCCAAAAAGGTGGTTTTTGCTTATTTTGTACAAAATAAAGTGTAAAAATTTATCTACAAGTACATTTTAACCTCTTGACAGCAAATTGTCAAGTAATTTTATTACACTAAATGTGACAATATGATGAAACCTGAAAAAAAATATTGTTATTTTAATGATATTGTGCTATACTTATTATGGGTAATAATAATGCATATCCGGTAAAAACTGTAAAATTCTTCCGGTTTCGGCGGATCTGTGTCTGAAGAACAGATCTTCACGCGATACCGGACGGAAAATACCGTAAGCATAATTTCAGACGAGGAAAAACATCTCCTTTGCCTGAGGAAGGAGCTTTTTATATTATGGCAGGTCATATCGGAACAAAATGTATAGTTTGCGGCGAGAAATTCACTTCTGAGGACGATGTTGTCATCTGTCCCCAATGCGGCACTCCGTATCACAGAGCCTGTTATGAAAAAAACGGCAAATGTATAAATGACGTTCTTCATCAGAACGGAGGAGTCTGGAAACCGTCTTATGAAGCAGATCAGACTGCCGGAGACGCCGGCACTGTGTGTGCTTTCTGCGGATATACCAATCCGCCGCTGACGCTTTTCTGCCGGCGATGCGGAATGCCTTCACAGAACATCAGCAGTGAAAGCGACCGCATGGAACAGCGCTACAATGGAGCAAACATAAACGACGATTCCGGCGCTTATAACGGCAACGCCAATTCGGGAACGGCTTTCAACCCGTTTTTGATAAACTTTTCCGACCCGCTGTGCGGATTAAGTCCCGATGAGGATTTCAACGGAGTAAAGCTTTCCGAACTGGGAGATTTTGTGGGAACAAATACGCATTATTACATTCCGCTGTTCAAACAGTTCAAAGAATACGGAAGGAAATTCAGCGTAAATTTCTGTGCGATGCTTTTCCCCGAATTATATTTTTCATACCGAAAAATGCCCCTTGCAGCGCTTATAGCGCTTGTACTGAGGCTCATCTCCGAAATACCGAGGTTCATATACTTTTTTGCAGGAACTTCCGAATTCGGCATATTCTCATCTCTGGCTTCAGGGTTCGACATACGAAGCGCTGCTTTTCAGGGACTTATAATATTGAGCACGGTAATATATTACGCGGTCATGCTGACATTCGGATTTTTCGGGAACAAGTTATACTATGACAATTCTATCAGAAGGATCAAAAAAATAAAGGCTTCAAGCGAAGGCACGGCGCTGCGTTCCGAAATAACGAAAAAAGGCGGCACTTCCGCACTGCTTCTTACGCTGTTCATATGTCTTGCGGCATTGCCGTATATGGCGATGTATTTTATACAATTGTTTTCTGTATTCAGCATAAAATAAATATGATATAAAGGAGTTATTGAGAATGAAGGTCAAAAAAGCGGTCATCACAGCAGCAGGGTACGGTACGAGAATGCTTCCTGCAACAAAGGCTATGCCCAAGGAAATGCTTCCCATACTGGATAAGCCTGCCATACAGTATATTGTGGAAGAATGTGTAAAAGCAGGGATAAGGGATATACTTATCATTCTTTCAAGAGGAAAACACGTTGTAGAAGATCATTTTGACAGAACTCCCGATCTTGAGCGCCAGCTTGAACAAAGCGGAAAACAGGATCTTTGCGATGAGATAAAAAATATCGCGTCAATGGCAAATATAACATATGTCCGCCAAGCGGAGCAGCTTGGTCTCGGACATGCAGTCCTGTGCGCAAAAAGTTTCGCCGGCAGCGATCCTGTTGCCGTCCTTTACGGCGACGATGTCATTATCGGCGAAGATCCCGCAATAGCACAGCTTTGCAGAGCTTATGAAAAATATGGAAAGGGCGTTGTAGGCATACGTGAAGTTCCTACCGAAGACGTTATAAAATATTCGTCAATGAAAATATCACCGCTCAGCGGCTGCTGCTTTGAAGTTTCGGATATGATCGAGAAGCCATCAAAAGAGCAGATATTTTCCAATTATGCCATACTCGGAAGGTGTGTGCTCCCTCCCGAAATATTCGGAATACTTGAAAATACGCCTTACGGAAGGAACAACGAACTCCAGCTTACGGACGCAATGAGGCATCTTGCCGTTGATAAGGGAATGATAGGCGTAGCCTTTACCGGCACCAGATATGATATGGGCAACAAGCTGAGCGCAATAAAAGCCGGCATAGAGACCTGTCTTGAACGTCCCGTTATAGGCGAAGAACTGAAAAATTACATTATTGAGCTTGCGGACAAGCTAGAAAAATAATAAGTGTTGAGAGTTAAGAGGCAGGCTGAGTCTGCACGCATATATCCTCTTATCAAATAGTAAGAATAATAAATAATCCGTTCTATATGATAAGAAAATATACGCCTGCAAGCTCAGCCTGCCTCAACATTTTGATCTTATTTTTTATCAGAATATCCTTGTTCCTCCCACGGGGCGTATGTAAAGTACATAACAGCTGCCCTTGCCGAAAAGCTGTTCCATTTTCGCTATGAACTTTTCAAGCAGATCTTTTGGAACAAACGCTTGTATGGTCCCCGCAAATCCTCCTCCGTGTACCCGGCATGCTCCTCTTCCGGAAAGAACGCTTTCCGCCGCATAAAGTCCCAGTACCGGTCCCTGAGAACGGGTATCCGTAACCGCAAAGATGTTCTGAAGATACTTGAAAGAACTATTGCCGCTTTCCGAAACTGTTTTCAGAAATCCGTCAAGATCATTGTTCCTGAGCGCGTCGGCTTCTCTGTCGGCGCGTTCGTTTTCGTCAAAGAAATGCATTGCCCTCGCAACGGCACGATCTCCGCAAGCCTCACGGACGGCACGGATATTTTCCCACAGCTGATCCTTGGTGATATCACGCAGTTCGTTTTTTCCGAAAAATTTTGCCACCGATCTCATTTCCGCAGGGATCGCCGCATATTCCGGAGTAAGATCCGCATGGCTGCCTTTGGTGTCAACTATGCAAAGATCATATCCCGTTGCCGAAAAATCATAGCTTATCGGATCTATAACAGGCTCTGCCGTATTCCCGAAATCAATTTCGATAAATCCGCCGACCGAGGACGCCATCTGATCCATAAGTCCGCTGGGCTTTCCGAAATGGACGTTTTCAGCATATTGCGCTATCTGTGCGATCTTGACCGCACTTACCTCCCCGTTGTTGTAAATATGGGAAAGTATAGTTCCTATCAGGACTTCAAATGCCGCGGAAGAAGATATTCCGCTGCCCTTCAGGACATTTGACGTCGTATACGCCTTAAATCCTCCGATGTTGAAACCGTTCTTTTTCAATCCGTCGGCAACGCCTCTTATCAGTGCGGCTGATGTGTTTTTATCCTCTTCATGAACGGAAAGATCGGAAACATCTACCGTATCCTGAGGGAAACCCTCCGATCTTACCGTAATTATCCCGTCGTCGGTCGGAACGGCAAAGGCAATAACGTCAAGACTTACCGCCGCTGCCAGCACCTTTCCCCTGTTATGGTCGGTGTGATTGCCGCCTATCTCAGTTCTTCCCGATGCGGAAAATGCCATAACGTTTTCCTGTCTGCCGAAAAGTTCTTCAAAAGTTTTCTCCGCCTTTTCGTAACGGGCTCTCTGATCCGGAACGGCTTTCTCTCCGTAAAGTTTTGCAAGAATGCTGTCGATATTATTCATATTTCCTTATCTTTCCTTTCAGTCCGCCGCTCGCGCAGCCGGACAATTTTTTTCAGAAATTTGCGTCATAGAACAGTCTGTAATTCTTTTCCGAGTGCGAATATGTGCTTAAAACCAGTCCTATGCAGATAAACATACTTATCATGCTTGAACCTCCCTGACTTACGAACGGCAGCGGAAGTCCTATTACCGGCATTACGCCCAAAACCATTCCCAGATTGAGAACGCAGTGAATGAACATCATCGCGAAAACGCCTATACACATGTATTTTCCAAGCGGATCTTTCGCAATACGGCTGTCGGCAATTATCTTCATGCAGATATATGCCAATGCCGCGACCAGTATCACGCAGCCGATAAATCCGAAACACTGTCCCACATAAGTAAATATAAAATCATTCTGAACATACGGAACGTAAACATATTCGTCCGCCGACAATCCTTTGCCGAACACCTGACCCGAACCAAGCGCCAGTTTTCCCCAGTATTGCTGATATGCGATCGTAGCAAAATCCGGATCGCTCATGGGGTCTTCCTCAAAAAGCACAAGAAAACGCATTTTCTGGTGCGGAAGCATTATCTTGCTCCACAGCACCCAAACCGCCGCAGGAGCGGCAACAACGCAGGGAAGTATGTATTTCCACGATATGCCGGCTGCAAAGAGCATACATATGAACATAAAGAAAAATACTACCGCCGTTCCGTCGTCGCCCTGTGCGACAACGATAAGCGTAGGTACAGCGCCATGCAGACAAAGCAAAGCAACGTTTCCTATATGGTTCAGTTTCTCCCCGACTTTTGAAAGATGCAGGGCAAATGACATTATAAACGCTATTTTCAGTATCTCCGACGGCTGGAACGTTGTAAATCCAAGGTCGATCCAAGCCACATCATCGGCGCTTTCGTCAGGCTTATAGCCAAGCGAGGTAAATGTCAGCAAAGTAAGTCCGACCGCTAACGGGACGTACAAAAACCAGAGTTTGGTAAATTTATGGTAGTCCATAGCGGACATTATCAGCGCAATTGCCGCGCCCGCACAGAAGCATATGAACTGGATCTTATACATTGAAGGCTTTCCGGCAACGTCGTTCTGCACCATAGAATACAGCAGAACTACCGAAAATACGGATATGGCGCATACAAATACGAAAAGCTGCTTATCCAGCTTTTTTATATACTGAACTATGGCTTTAAGCAGCTTTTTGAACATATGCCGTTCTCCTTTCATGCAGTTTTACGGATATCCGATCCGCCGTACATATTAATTATATATCAAAAGGCGGCGCATTTCAAGAGATTACGCAAATGTTTCAAAAATGAAATATTGGACCGGCAATTATTCATCAGCCGATCTTTGCCTCTCATTTTTTATGTAGCAAATCACCGAAAAGATCACCACCGCCGCAATTATTCCGCATAATGCTCCTGCCGAATCTATCAGCACGTCAGTGAACCGCATGGAACGTCCGGGAGTAAAGCTCTGATGGAATTCGTCACCGGCGGCATAAGCAGCGCACAGTATCCATGACAGCGACAGCTTTCTTAACAGTCGTACAGCCGTCATTTCCATAAACGAATATACGAACAGCCCAAGCACGGCATATATGGTAAAATGCGCCAATTTCCGCACAAAATAATGAAATTCGGCAACTATGAACTGCTGCTGAGATAGAGTCATACCATCAAAATTGCGGAAAATTATCCTGCTTATAAATCTTGTGACCTTAACGCTCAGTTCGCTGCTCTCACTGCCGGTATGATCGGAAAACCTGAATATCGTCAGCATTATCATCACTATGATAAACAGCAGCACTATTTTCTTTTTATTCATATCATGCCTCCTGAAATATCCGTAACGAACGGCTTTCAATGACATATCCTGTCATTTTGAAATTTAAATTTTTTAAAAAAATTAAACATTTGTGATACTTATTTGTAAATATTAGCCTCGAAAAAACCGGAAAACCCTTTATTTATAGGCAAATAGCCAAAACAGAGCCGCAAAACCGGACATTTATTTATATAAATTTGTATTGACTTTTGATATTTGCTGTGTTATAATTTAAGTAACCGTATTGTTGAACGATACTGCCCGAAACAGGACAGATAACGGGGCTGCAGCGTGTCCCGCCAAGGACATCATACAATACGAAAAACAGCCGGATACAGCCGATATAATGCTGTATGCGATGCCAAAACGCTGCCGATCATTCCCGAAAAATACTTTCGCCGGATCGGCATATGCGCTCAAAGGCGGACTGACCGCACTTCCTTACAATGATCGATTCCGCTTTCCCGAACATAGGAGGACGGGTATCAAGGTTGTGAGCATCCGTTCCGAGAACGCTTACCATACCGTCGGATATCATTTTAGCAAAACGGTTCCGCTCAAAAATCCCCGCTTCGGCGATGGCGGAACAGTTCATCTGGCATATGATGTGCCTGCTGATCTTGCATATCCTTCTGATGTCTTCCGGTTTGTTGCCGAAGCTGAGATAACGTTCGGCGTGCGCAAGTATTATCTTCTTGCTGCAGCGGTTCATAAAATTAGTGATATCGCTGAAAAAGTTTTCATGGAAGCGTTCAAAAGGAAGTTCCAGAAGTATATGATCCGTGCCTTCTATGCAAAGCTTTTCAAAATCAGGATCCGATGACAGTGACGGATAAAAATACACCTCGGCTCCTAAGAAAAATTCGGGAAGTCCCCTGACGGTCTCTGCGGCTTCACAAAGCCGTTCATAAGACCTGCGGCGGCGCTCAAGGAATGTTTGTATGTTTTCGTTCTGCCTGTAAAAATGCGGAGTGAGCACAACACGGTCTACTTTTGAATCCGCAAGCATCTTGAGCATTTTAATGGATTCTTCAGTACCTGAGGAACCATCGTCCATTTTCGGAAGAATATGGGAATGAAAGTCGATACGCATTTGAAAGATCCTTTCTATGCAGCTTATTTTCATTTCCGGCGGTGTATCTCACCTTACCGAACGATATGCTGTACTTTAATTTTACATTCATTGAATGACATTGTCAAGACAAAGTTGAATTTTATGGAGGTATAATCCAATGGATATGGATATGGAAGAAAAGCTGGACCTTAGTTTCCTCTTTGAGGTGCTTAAAAAATATTTTCTTGTAGTGATACTTTCCGGAATACTGTGCGGGATAGCAGGATTTGCCGTTTCCTATTTCGTAATTCCCAAGAAATACGAGTCGCATGCACTGCTTTACGTTGAAAACAACACCCAGCAGTCCGAAACAGTGAACATAAACGACATAACCGCCGCTCAGAAGCTGGTAAATACCTGCCAGATCATTTTCAAGAGCAGCACTATGATGGACAACCTCATAGCCAATCTTGATCTTCCTTACACCAAAGAAGAACTGGACGACATGATAACGGCAAGCTCCGTAAACAGTACCGAAGTTATGGAAATAGTCGTTGAGAGCGGAAGCGCTCAGGAAGCTCAGGAGATAGTGAATGAACTCATCTCGCTTTCCGTTCAGGAATTCACAAGGATCATCAAATCCGGCTCTATAGAAGTCGTAGACTACGGCGAAGTAAACGCCACCCCGTCATCTCCCAATGTACCCATGATAACACTGGCTGCGCTTTTCGTAGGCATTGTAATATCATATATGGTAGTCCTGATAAGGGATATGCTGGACGTTGTCATCAAGCAGAGCGATAATATCGCCCAGATATACGATGTTCCGGTATTTGCCGAGATAGTTGAATTTGAAAGCGCTAAATCCGGAGGGAAATACGGTTACAGCCATTACGGATACGGTTACGGCAAGAAAGCCGAACCATCGCCCGAAAGCGAAAAGTCTTCCGCTCCGGAAACCGGTTTTTCCGAACGCTTTCTTTCGGATTCCACTCCTTTTGCAATAACCGAAGCTTACAACACGGCAAGAACAAACACCATGTTCGCTATCTCTACCAGCGGCAGAAAGATCATCGCCGTGACCAGCTCCAATCCTTCCGAAGGAAAAAGTACGACCTGCTCGAACTTCGCTATAAGCTTTGCAAACGCAGGCTTCAAAACTCTCCTTGTAGAGTGTGACCTCAGAAAGCCCAACCTTGCAAAGAACTTCAATATCAAGCCAAAGTACGGTCTGTCCTCCGTTCTCGGCGGATTTTGCAGCGTTCAGGACGCTATAAACGAAAATGTTATCAAAAACCTTGATATAATATCGGCGGGAGACATTCCTCCTAACCCTTCAGAACTTATAGGCTCGGAGGCTATGAGAACATTCCTTAAAGCGTCTTCCGAAAGCTACGATTATGTATTCCTCGATACGCCGCCTGTAAACGTAGTTACCGATTCGCAGCTGATGAACGATGTTATCGCCGGAATAATCTTCGTTATAAGAGAAAATTCCACGACTCATCCCGACGTCCAGTCCGCACTGGAAAAGATCAGACTTGCAAACGGAAAGATCCTCGGCTTCGTAAAGACCTTCAGCCGCATAGAAAAATCCGGAAGATACGGCAAGAAGTATTCATACAGTTCATATAAATACGGATATTCAAGTTACGGCGGTAAATCTCGGAAAAGCGAAAACAGCAACAGCGAGACCAACGAAGGCTGATATACGCCGACTTCACAGAAAGGAGACGCGCTGCTTCTGGCAGCCTGCTCTCATAAGAGAGCAGAATATATAACATGGCAATATATATTTTCCTGATAATAGGCGTCATAGTTGCCGGAATACCCCTTTGCAGCAGCAAAGGCGGCAGATCGGGACGCATAATATTCTGCTGTGCGGCTGCGGTCGTGTTCATATTTATGTCGGCAATGAGATTTGAAGTCGGCTATGATTACAATATGTACGGAGCAAAGTATTTCAGCTTCAAATATATGCTTCCGGAAGACATAATGTATGAAAGAATGGAAAAAGGTTTCCTTATGCCGCTTTTCGTTCTTAACCTTGGTTTTGAAGATTACAAGACGGTCTTTGTGTATACTTCCATTATAATATATGCGTCCGTTTTCTATCTTATATACAAGAATTCTTCCAATCCATGGATAAGCACAGTATCATATTTATGTTTCGGAGCATTTTTCAATTCGCTTTGCTTCCTCAGACAGATAATGGCAGCAATGCTGCTTACATATGCGATGAAGTATTATGACAGAAAGGTCCCTATAAGATTTTTCGTTCTTGTAATAGCTGCGTCAGCCTTCCATTGGTCGGCTCTGATAATGCTGCTTATGTTCTTCCTGCTGAAAATAAAGCCGGGATATGTATACACCGGTATAGTCGCGCTGGGTACTGTAATATTCTGCCTCTTCTCAAAAACGTTTATGTACTGGGCAATATCTCATTTCGATATGTATCAGGGATATGACCCTGAGCTGAACGTTGAGGCGTCCGGCGGTCTGTCTCCAAAGTTCACTATAATGTTCGGTATACTATTTATAATATGTTTTCTTTTCCGTAAAAAGCTTGCGGAAAAAAATCCTGCAAATTCCACATATATAAATTGTCTGATGTATGCGGTGGTCTTTGAGGCTATGGGAATGCGCCATGCCGTATTGTCAAGATTTACGGCGATAGTTTATCTCCCTCCGCTGCTTTATCTTGTTCCGGATCTTGTTACTGTAATAAAAGAGTACGTTTCCGAAAAGTTCTCACAGAAGGGCGCAAAAAGCATTCAGGCAGTCAATATATGCGCAATGTCGGCACTGACGCTGTTTTTCGGCGGTTCATATATTATGCTCCTGCTGAGCAATTACAACGGCGTGGTACCTTATGTTTCGCAGATCAATAAGCCGTATGAACTATTCCCCGAAAGGATCATCACCGAAGAAGATGATGAGCAGCAATGGATCGAAGAAGATGACGATTGGTCCGAAGAGGACGAAGAATGGCTTGAAGAACAACTGCAACTGGAAGATGGACCCGATGCGGCAGAGACCGTAACGGAAATTACGGACGCTCCGGTAACAGAAAACAATGAAAACATCAGCGAAGAAGTCTCCGGGGACAATTACGAAGAAGATACCGATGAGCCGGACGACGACTATGAATTTGACGAAAAACAGTTTGAAAACGATATACTTGAACAGTTGGGCGGTCTATCATATAAATATCGTATGCCGTGAAAGGAGGGGTATGTATGAGCGAAAAAACATCGGCTGCAAAAAAACACCGCAAAAGCAGCTACAGCCTTTGTGAAAATATGTTTTTATTGTTTATGATAACTTTCGCTGCAGGCGTTTTCTGCTATGAAAAATGGATGCCTGAAAGCTTTATGGATATATACCTTACCGTAGTGTTTGCTGTATGCATATTTACATGGCTGCTGATATCATTTTTCAGCGGCGCAAGAAACAAGTGGCAGTTTGAGATATTTACCGTTATTTTCTGGATACTCCCGCTGCTCATAACATATCTTGCTGACAACGGACCCGAATTCTGCCGTATGAGCATAACAATGTATCTTTTATCCGAATTCTCCATAGTAATGTTTATGACCCCAGCAGAACTCATAGGCAGCTTTATAAAAATAGGTCCTGTACCGGCGATCCTGATAATGGCGCTCGTGTGCTCGTTTGCTTTTCTGGCAGGAAATCTCCTGTCAGACAAACTGAAAAAGGGTAATTACACTTTTTAAGTGTTAATTATAATTGTTTAGAGAAAGGAGGTAATTACCATGAAACATGGTGTTAAAAAAGCTTTAAGTGCAGCTATCGCTTTTGTTACAACAGCTACTCTTGCATTAACAGCTTACGCTATGGAATATGACCTCAAGCCTGAGGCTCCTACAGCTAATGCTACATCCGTATCTGCTTCCACAGATTCTCTCAAGAGCGCTGTTGATACTGCTTCCGGCAGTGAAGGAGCAACTGCTAAAGTTGAAGTTAAATCCACAGCATCTCTTCCTGTAAGCTCTTCTGTAATCAAGAGCCTTAGCAAGAGTGATGACGCAGTTCTTGAGATCGCATCTCCTAAGGCTACGATCACAATCGATTCTTCAACTATAACAAAAGTAAGAAAGGTAGATCTTTCTTCTAAGATCTACAGCTCTAAGTCCAGAGCAGTTGTAGACTTCAGATCCAACGCTAAGTTCGGATGCGAAGTTAAGATCACTCTTAAAAACTGCAAGATGACAGAAGCTGCGCTTGCAAAAGCTCATGTTTACTGTGATGGCGAGGATCTCGGTCCCGTTGAACTCGACGAGAACGGTAATCCCGTAATTACAGCAACAAAGGGTGGAAAGTACGAGATCAAGTAATTTCTGCCAATAGTCGTTCAGGCATCTTTATGGTGCCTGAACGGTTACGAAATATACCTTGAACAAGGTGTATTTCGTAACCGTTTATTTAATTTTCTGAAAGGATTGGATCATCAGATGTCTGCTAAAAAACAGATAATTATCGTAATTATGGTCTTTATTGTCGTAGCAGTAGGACTTATATTCATCATAGGCGGAAAAGGCGGTACTTCCACGGAAAAAAGCCTTGAAGAAGCCAAAGCTTTCTATGATATGTACGACTATGATAAGGCAGTTGCCATATATAACGATCTGCTCAGCGATCAGAAGGACTGCGCCGACGCTTATATAGGTCTTGCTGACGCCTATGTTGCCAAGGGAAACATAGAAAAAGCTATGGAAATACTGGAAAGAGGCCTTGAAAATTCCGATGATCCGCGCATACCGGAAATGATAGACGAACTTTCGCCCGAATATGCAGAAGCTGAAAAAAATAAGGAAGAAGATGTCCTTATCACCGATGAGATGATCTCCGAAGAAACAGACATCATTCCGGAAAGCGATATGCCCGAAATGCCGGAAACTACTGTACCAGCTGAAACGTCCGTTACGGAAAGCATTCCTCCCGAAACGACAGCGACAACAACAATAATTGAAACTACTCAACCTCCGCAGCAGACTGCTGCTCCGGCTCCGGTCGTTACAGCAGCTCCGGTAACTACAGCCGCTCCCGTAACTACTTCGGCAACAACGGCAAAGCCTACCATTGAGGTACCGAATTTTATAGGAATGGACAAGGACGAAGCCGTTAAGCTGGCAAAAAGTCTGAAAATAAACATCAATACAAAGTCCGACAAAAACGATACATATGCAAACAATGTCGTTTACTATCAGAGCAGCAGAGCGGGAACGATGGTATCGGAAAAGGATCAGGTAGACGTTTATGTCTGCATAAACGACACAAAACAGGTAACGGAAGACGACCTGAAACTCAAAGCATTCTATGACGCCGCACTGAACTGGGGCAATAATAATACCGACAGGGTCAAGAGCGTTGTACTGAACGAAAAAAATTCCTCAGTCACTATAAAAGCCTCCTCAACAAAAAAATTTGTTATTGATGAGACTGTGGCGGCGGCTTTTGCCGAATGCAACAATGCTTCTCTTGTGGTAACTTCATCTTCTTTGTCAATAACTATAAATTCGTCATCGGTCACCGGCAAAGGAAAAATTGATCTTTCCGCTGATGTTTTCGGCAACGAAAAAAGGATCACGCTGGATATGAAGGCCTCCGGCAGTCTGAACTGCACCGCTTTGGTAACATTGTCAGATTGCAGTATCAGTTCATCGGACCTTGGCGGAATGACGCTTTATTACAGCAACAGAAAAACCGGAGACGTGACCACCAACTCAAACGGAAAACCTGTTATAACCGTCAGCGACGGAGGACAATACATTATACACTGATAACAATGATAATCAAAAAGCGGTATATTCGTAATGAATATACCGCTTAAATTTTGCTTTCTTACAGCGGACTGCGCCGATCAGGAAGCCATCAGTCCGAGTATGGTGATCTCTTTACCCTCGCTGCCTTCGGCAGGCTTTATTTCAATGGTATGTTTTGTGTTCTCGGAAGCAAAGAGCACCTGCTGAGTCTCTCCGTAATTTCCCCAGCCGCCTGTAAAATCCGCATCGAGCGTACCTTTCTTTGCTCCGTCAACATATACCTCAAACTTGCCGCCTTTGCCGTCGGTCGTGCGCATAAAGAAAAATCCAAGATTGCTGCATTCCACTTCAAATGTAATATTTCCTCCGGAAACAGTCTTCCAGTTGTTGTGGAACTGATCGTAAAAATCTTTTTCGACAACTTCAAAGCCTTCCGAAGATACAGCCGTTATATCAGCTGCACTGAGCATTTTCGCCCCTGCATAATAATCCTTTGTATATGCCTCCGACGTAAATGCGGAAGGCTCTTCGGAAACGGAATCAAGCTCATTATAGACTTCATCAAGATAACGGCTTATTATCTGATTTATAATGTCATGTCCGGCATCGTTCGGGTGGATATTATCGGGAGATATATCTGTCCACTTGAGAGTGCCGGCAGCAACTTCCGGATAAACGGCGTCATGATAGCTTATCATCGGAAGATCGTAAGCCGAGCCGATCTCCTTATGAACGTCCTGAAGGCTGGTACCGTCCTCCATAGTAGTGAACAGAAGTATTACAGCCGGATCAGAATCGCAGGAAAGTATCTTCCTTACAAGGCTGTCGTAGGAATATTTGTTCATTACCTTATCCGTATCGTTTACCGAAAATTCAACGATCACCACATCAGGTTTATAGGAAAGCAGCTGCTCGTCCACACGATGAACGCCGAGATAGCTGTTTGTACCGCCTATACCCGCATTCACGAATTCAACGTTTCCGGGGAATTTGTTCTGCCACCAGTCGTTGAACTTGGAAGCGTAGCAATTAGCCGGTGTGGAAGCAAGACTTCCCTGAGTTATAGAGCCGCCTATGACTCCTACCGTTATCTTTTCGCCGCTCTGTGCCTTTTTCATAGCAGCCGAAAGGCGCACGGTATTGCCTTTGCTCATAATCGCCCTGTTGTACATTTTTTCCGACACTCCTTCATTAAGATCTACGGGGACGTTCGGATCCACATCATTTGATGTATCCGACGCCATCGTTATAGGCTGAGAAATTTCCGCCGTGGTTTCCCCGCCGATAAGCGTTGTTTCGCCGTCATCGGAGGAAACTCTGCCGCCGCATGCGGAAAACATTGACGTACATATCAGAAGTGCAGCAGCATAAGCTATATATTTTTTTTCTTTAAGAGACATCTTATCATTCCTTTTTTTATTATTAAGTATATGAATCTTTCATATATTATCTGCTGTCAAAAAACGCCGCAACGAATACCGCAGCCGAATTGCAGTATATGGTCGCTTCATTGGTGGAAAAGCTGTAAACTATATCGTAATAACATTTTGCCGGAGCTTCTTCCGAAGGGATGTTCCACTGAGTAAATTTATCCTGAGAACGCTTATTAGGACCGCAAACAAGCAGACCGGGGACCGGTTCGTCGATATCGTCAGCTTCCGACGGTCTGTGGTGGGGACGCTTTACGCTGTCGCTGCCCATACCGGTCACAAAGCAAAAGCCCATAGGATTCTTGCCAAGAACATATCCGAGCTGTTCATATGCCATATCCAGATAATATCCACAGCCGAAGATCTTATATGCGGCGATCAGCAGCATACTGTCGGTCATTGAATACATATTGCTTCCGCGGATATAGTCGTCTTCCGATTTTGCAGTCCCGTAACCGCTTTGCTTTCCGAGGGCGTAAAGGTTATCGGCGCGCACCCTGAACTGTGAACGCATTGTCTGTTCCACAAAGTCATCTTTGGGACGATTTCCGAAAATATAACTCAATACGCCAAATCCCCCGTTATCCCTGTTAAGAAATCCGGTGATCTTTGTCTTAGCGCAGAGTTCTTTTATAATATTGTGAAAAGTTTCGTCTCCGGTAGTCTGATAAAGCTCGCATACCGCCCAGAACATATCGTCGTCGTTGTTGTTGTCAAAAAAGTCTCCGGCAGCGCTTATAATAGTAGTCGGCGGATTGACGAAGGGTCTGTAATCCGGATTGTTCATAAGCCATATCCATGCATTTATAGAAGCCTCATGGAGCTTTGCCGAAAATTCACCGTCAAATTCCGCATACACTCTCGATGCAAGCGACATCACTGCGCAAAAGCACGTAGCAGCCTGATGAGAACGCGGGAAAACATATCTTTCCGTATGGTCGTTTTCCGGCATGATTATCGGGGTAGCAGTCATAGGCGCGACCTTATGATAAACGCCTCCGTCACGGGTCTGCATTTTCAGCAGCCATTCAAGTCCGACGCGGCACTCGTTAAGTATATCGGGAACGCCGTTGCCGGATTCCGGAATATCCGAACTGTCAGAAAATCTGTCCGGAAAAAGGCTGTACGCATAAAGCAGATGACCTGACGCAACGCATGTACAAACGGTATATTTTCCATATCCTCCGGAATCATGCCATCCGCCGGATACATCTATCTTTACGGAACGATTTTCAAAAAGCGGCACAAGGCTGCTGTGGCACTCGTCGTGAGAATATTCTCCCGCGTAACGCCTGTCCAGAGCAGAGCAGCGGTTGAAATACAGTCCTTTCAGCAAACTGAGTTTGAGCTTGTGATACGGAGCAGGCGATATTGTAAAAACGTGAGAGTGTTTTATTCCTGTTTTTATATAGAAATCCCCGCATTCTTCCAGTCCGGAAAAATCTATCATAGAAACGCTGTCTCCGGAAGCCGCATCGTAGACCGGATCTCCGGGTATACCGGAAAATACGGTTTTTCCTCCCTTGGCGCGCACTATCTGAAAAGAATCTGCACTGCCTGTGAAATACGCCGTTTTGGGCATAGTATCTATATATCCGATCTGATTGAACATTATCTTTTTTACCACGAATATCGCCCCCTTGCGAAAACGTGAAAGCGCAGATCAAAAAATTCAGGGATAATGAACTTTTTTATGAGCGTTGGTCTACAATTTTCCTTATTATAATTATACATTATTTTATCCCAATAAATAATGACATTTTTTATAACTTTTTTACTTTATTTATTATTTATTGCTTGATAAAACCTTTAATATATGATAAAATTAAATCATATCCATACAATTTGCACAATTTTTAAAAGGAAGTGTCTTATATGAAAATTTCTCACAGCGACAGCAAAGCTATTTATATGGGAAGATATGACAGATCGCCGGAAGAAACAAAACTTTATTTTGCAGGCTCGCAAATAAAGCTGAAATTCCGCGGCACGTCTCTTTCAATGACTTTCAGCGCCTCCGTATCATGGGGAAAAGTGAGCATAGGCGCGGTAATAGACGGACAGATCACAGCTGTTCCTTTGTATCCCGAAAATAACGGCAGGGACATTTCCGCCGTAATTGCCGAAAGCCTTGAAAACAAAGAACATGATGCGATAATATACAAACGTTATGCTTCAAATTATTGCCTTTTTGTAAAAGGGTTTGAGACTGACGGAGAGTTCCTTGTTCCAGACCCGCTCCCTGATCTAAAGATCGAAGTATACGGCGACAGTGTTTGTGCCGGAGAAGTTTCGGAAGCCGTAGATCATGTCGGAAAAAGCGATCCGGAAGATCATAACAGCATTTATGACAATGTATGGCACAGCTTTGTTATGCAGACGGCAAGAGAATTGAATGCACAGATACATAATATCGCTCAGGGAGGATTGGCTCTTTTTGACGGCACAGGTTATTTCCATTACCCCGATACGATCGGACTTGAAAGCATTTATGACAAAGTATGCTATTTTCCCGAAGCGGGAGAAGCCACAAAATGGGATTTTTCAAGATATATTCCCGATATAGTCATTATTGCCATAGGTCAGAACGATCAGCACAATGCCGTTACCCAGACAAATGACCGCAATATTTCCGATCCTGTATACAGGGCAAAATGGAAAAACGCCTATATAAATATCGTAAAAGACCTGAACGAACATTACAAGACCGCCGTATTCGTACTCACGACCACAGTGCTTATGCACGATCCAGACTGGGATAATGCCATAGAAGAAATAAAAAACGAACTTAACTCTATGGGAATAAAAACTTTCCACAATATGTTCAGCAGAAACGGAGCGGCAACTCCGGGACATCCGAGAATACCCGAACATAACGAAATGGCACGGGAACTTACGGCTTTCATAAAAAATATCCTGTGACAAGCCGGCATTTTCGGATATGACGTTGCCGCGGCAGCGTCCGTCTGCTATTGAAATAACATACATTATGTGTTATAATTTATAAAAATGCGCCGGCAAAAGCACCGCATTATGAAGGTATCTTATTAAGCGGGAAATGCCGGAACAATGATACCCGCTCACAAGCGGAGCGAAACAAGATCATTATGAAAGGAAAAACCTGCTTTGCAGGCAGAAAGGTATATGAAAGCTCTTGTACTGTTCAGCGGCGGTGTGGACAGCTCCACATGCCTTGCTATGGCAGTTAAAAAATATGGCGCCGAAAACGTGACCGCACTTTCCATATTTTACGGTCAAAAACATGATAAGGAGATCTCTGCCGCCGATGCTGTGGCAGAATTCTATAATACCGAACATATCAAGCTTGATCTTAGTCTTATATTTGATTTCAGCAGCTGTTCCCTTCTTTCTCATTCGCATAAAGACATTCCCCACGAAAGCTATGCCGAACAGCTTGAAAAAACAGACGGCTCTCCGGTCTCGACATATGTTCCTTTCCGTAACGGACTTTTCATATCGGCAGCCGCCAGCATAGCCATATCCAAAGGCTGTGAAACAATACTTTACGGAGCGCACGCCGACGATTCCGCAGGAAATGCATATCCGGACTGTTCAGCCGAATTCAACGATGCGATGAACAGCGCCGTCCGGCTCGGAAGCGGCGGACAAGTACGGATCGAAGCTCCTTTCGTCGGAATGACAAAGGCTCAGGTAGTAAAAATAGGATCAGAGCTGAATGTCCCATACGAACTGACATGGAGCTGCTACGAAGGCGGAGAAAAACCATGCGGCGTCTGCGGCACCTGCCGTGACAGGATCGCAGCTTTTGAAGCAAACGGCATACATGACCCTCTTATATATTAAAGGAGAACTTTTATGGCAGGAAGAACGAAAAAAGAAACCGAAGGGATCACCCTTCTGGGAAACCAAAAAACAAAATATCCGGACGATTACGCTCCGGAAGTTCTGGAAACTTTTATCAACAAACATCGTGAAAACGATTATTTTGTAAAATTCAATTGTCCGGAATTTACCAGCCTTTGCCCTATCACCGGTCAGCCGGATTTTGCCGCTATATATATTTCCTATGTTCCGGCGGAAAAAATGGTGGAAAGCAAATCCCTCAAGCTTTATCTTTACAGTTTCCGCAATCATGGAGACTTCCATGAAGACTGCGTAAACACCATAATGAAGGATCTTATAAAGCTTATGGATCCGAAATATATAGAAGTATGGGGCAAATTCACTCCAAGGGGAGGAATATCAATAGACCCCTACTGCAACTACGGGAAAAAAGGCACGATATGGGAACAAACGGCTATTGACCGCCTTACGCATCATGATATGTATCCCGAAAAAATAGACAACCGCTGAAAAGCATATTTTGTCAGAACATCTTTGTTTTCATTTTGGCATTGACAAAAAAGAATAATTATGCTAAAATGTATTTATGATTTTCCGGGAGGGTGTTTTCCATGAATGATAATGAAGAAAAGAAACTTTGCGTTTCAAGCCTTGTGCTGGGTATTGTCGGAATAGTCTTTTCACTTATCGTGCCTGCTGTTGCTTATGCCTGCTCGATACCGGGACTTATTGCCGGTATAAGAAAAAGCAGAAAAAATTACAGTGTTTCGGCAGGGATCGTTCTTAACATCATAGCTCTTTCCCTTGCGCTCATCAACTCGGTGATCGGCGTTGTTATGACAGTAAAACTGCTCTTTTCCGACCGTGAAGACTCAGACAAGGAATAATTACCCCGCTTCAGACGGGAACAAGCTAACAGCCGGATCTCACATTAAAATTTTTTATTAAGTATACGAACTTTGGTTATTTGACAAACAAGGAACAAACCTAAAAGCAAGGGCAGCCGAGGAGCCTTAAAAGCGGACGGCTGCCCATTTTCTTTATAATTTCCCTCGTTTATCGAATAACTAAAGATCATAACTATTAAATTTTAGCCATATGTAATTAAAGGCTTACCTGCAACTCTCAACACTTAATAAATTATAATTATTTAAAGGAGAACATATTATGGAAAAGAAAACTATAAAGATCAGCGTTCCTTATGAAAAAGCAGGTCTCCCGTCAGATGGCTGCGGCGCCGAACTTGATATCTATACCATTGAACGCTATGATAACGTGAGGATAAAAAACCGTCCCGCGATCATCATCTGTCCGGGAGGAGGATATGAATACTGTTCCGTCCGCGAAGCAGAACCAATAGCAATAAGATTTGCGGCTTACGGGATATCGGCATTTGTATTAAGATACAGCTGCATAAACAAAATGTTCCCCACCGCACTGCTGGAAGCCGCCGCATCAATGGCATACGTCCGCGATAATTCCGAACTCCTCGGCATAGATCCGAATAAAATAATGATATGCGGATTTTCAGCCGGAGGACATCTTGCCGCAAGCCTTGCAGTCCACTGGAAAAAACCTTTTATTTCCGGCGTTTTTGAAAGAGATCCGAAAATATTCCGCCCAAACGGAGCCGTTCTCTGCTATCCCGTTATCACTTCCGGAGAAAAGCGCCACGACGGTTCAATAATAAATATCGTCGGAAAGGATCGCCCCGCAGAAATGATGGAGCCCGTTTCTCTTGAAAAACAGGTAACGGCAGACGTTCCACCGACATTTATATGGCATACTGCCAACGATGACTGCGTGCCGGTAGAAAATACGCTTCTTTTTGCCTCCGCATTGGCTGAAAACAAAATACCTTTTGCTTGCCATATATTTGAAAAAGGAGTGCATGGGCTGGCTTTATGCGATGACGTTACGGCAGGATACGAAGGACATATAGAACCTGACTGCGCACAATGGTTCAATATGGCGGTAAGCTGGATAAAAGCTTTATAAGCCCATACGCAAAACAAGCTATTGACATTATACGACAAATCAGTTATAATTATTTGTGGAGTATGAACATTTCTGCACACACAAAAATATAAAGGGGTAAATTTATTATGAGATACGAGATCAAAGGTACGCCGTTTCCTGTTGTGATATGCCGGATAGAAGCCGGAGAAACCATGTGCTGCCAGCGAGGCGGTATGTCATGGATGTCTCCGAATATCACTATGTCCACAAACGCCGGCGGCGGGCTCGGTAAGATGTTTTCCCGCGCAGTAACGGGAGAATCCATATTTCAGAATAAATATACCGCTCAGGGAAGTATGGGCGAAATAGCTTTTGCTTCGTCGGTGCCGGGAAATATACTTCCCTTTGAGATATCTTCGTCAAAGCAGATAGTCGCTCAGAAATCCGCTTATCTTGCCTCTACGGAAAAAGTTGATCTGAGCATATTCTTCCAGAAAAAATTCGGCGCCGGTATTTTCGGCGGTGAAGGTTTTATAATGCAGAAGCTGAGCGGCGAAGGCGTCGCCTTCCTTGAGATCGACGGAAGCGTTGTCGAATATGAACTTGCGGCAGGACAGTCTATACTGATAGATACCGGTTATCTTGCAGCTATGGACGTGACCTGTTCCATAGATATCGAAACCGTAAAAGGTGTGGGAAACGTGCTTTTCGGCGGAGAAGGTCTGTTTAACACCAAAGTCACCGGACCGGGACATATATGGCTGCAAACTATGCCTATTGCTTCGCTGGCAGGCTCTGTTCGTCCGTTTATCGCAACAGGCAATTAAGTCCTTGATGGATATGACGGATCTCCCCGATATATGTCGGGGAAATTTGTTTTTTATGTAAAGATCCGGTCCAGCCCTTGAAAAAAACAATTAAAATGTTATAATTTAACTTACGGTAAAATAATTTGAAATAATATCGGAAGTCCCAAACCAAAGGAGAGTAATAATTTTGCGCGGAATAAAATATTTATTGATAATAACGGTACTGCTTATAGCATTGGCTTTTGTACTTACCAATTTCGTTTTCACCGGAAACGATGAAAAAGAGGCGGAAGTGACGGAACCTATTGTCACAACGGACACTTCTGCAACGGAATACGATCCTTGGGAGGATGAGAATATAGACAACGCATGGGCAATGTTCCTCGTGAACAAAAATAATCCTCTGCCTGCCGATTATGACAGTATGATAGATACCGAAGTAGTCTTTGAAAGCTGGAGAGAATATGAGCTTGACGCCCGCGCCGCAGATTACCTGAAAAGAATGGTAGCCGACGCAAAAGAGGACGGAATAGATCTCCTTGTAGTATCGGCATACAGAACTATAGAATATCAGCAGCAGAATTTTGACAACAGCGTAAAGGACAGAATGGACAACAAAGGTATGACTTACGATGAGGCTTATGCAGATACGCTCAATGAAGTTGCGCTGCCCGGAGAAAGCGAGCATAACGCCGGTCTTGCTCTTGACATTATGTGTGAAGAATATCAGAGCATGGACGATGACGGCTTTGAAAATACAGACGCCTTTAAATGGCTCGATGAACACGCTCACGAATACGGATTTATCCTCAGATATCCAAAAGACAAATATAATGTGACAAATATCATATACGAACCGTGGCATTACCGATTTGTCGGAGTTTATTATGCAAATGAAATAAAACAGAGCGGTCTGTGTCTGGAAGAATACTATCAGTCCATGGGCTGGCTTGACGAAAACGGAAAGGCAATAAAGATGCGCGGCCCTTACGACGAGATAGAAAGAGCGGAAAAAGAAAAGGCAGAAACGTCTGTGACCGTTGAAACAGAACCGAAAAAGACGATGCCTTCAATACCGTATTCCGAACAGCAAATAACAATAATAGTCTGAAAAATTACAGCCATCGGTCATTCGGTGGCTGTAACTTTTCAAAAATATTTCTTTCAGGATATCATCGGCGTTCGTTTTTTATCAGAATATTATTTTCAGCTTTTATAAACATTTTGTAAACAGGCGAGATCATTTTGAAATCACCTGCAATTTTATCCGCAAGCCTGTCGCTGAAAAGGAGCTTGAAATCCTTGCTGTCGCAGGAAAGCCCTATATCCCTGCGGTTCAGCCATTCTTTTTCCTCCTGAGACGCATCCGGAAAATGATTTTTCTTGTACAGATCTCCGTAAAGCGCAAAAACGTTCTGGGATCTGTAAGCTTTCAGCGCAGCTTTGGCGGAGCTGTCCTTATTCAGGATAAGCGAGCGTATCTCTGTCATTGTTTCGGAAGAAGCATAGTAATATCCGCAGCCGTAACTAAATCCTGAGGGCGAAATGCTGAAATAATATCCCGGCAAAGATCTGTATGCATCCGTGGTCCTGCTGAATGTATACCAGAGATGATCCCTGAAAACAGGTCCGCCTCTTGAATATCGGGCATCGCGGTATATGCGGGATATCCGCTTTGGGTCACAGATAAATTTATCGTCTATCTCAAGCATTGTGTCCGTAAGCTTTACAACAAGTTCGCGGAAAGGATAAAGAACATTATTGTTATATTCTTCCTTGTGATCGGAAAACCATACTTTGCTGTCATTAAGACAGTTTTCAAAAAGGAAATCAAGCGATTTCGGCGAAAAATTCATTTTAAACATCTCCGGAAATTATTTTATGAATTACATTATAACTCATTCTGAATAAAATTTCAATAGCATACGGCAATTTATTATGATCCCGAATAACGGCATTGACAAAAAGCCGGCAATATGATATAATTACACTGTAAAATTTAACAGCGCAGTTCATTTGTACCCTCCTGCGCAATTGTATAAAACCAAAACCGGGACTTGCACATGAGGTGTGAAGTCTTTCTTCACGCCTTTTTTGTTTTTGAAGATCCCTTCGGGAGGTATTTTATGTATACACTTAAAACGGAAGCCGCTTTTGACAGCGCTCATTTTCTTTCCGGATATGAAGGAAAATGCAGCAATCTCCATGGGCACCGCTGGGTAATATCCGCGGAAATAATATCCGAAAAACTTCACGAAAGCGGTCAGCTCCGCGGAATGGTGACCGATTTCGGAGATATAAAAAACGATCTCAAAGAGCTTGCGGACAGCTTCGATCATTCTTTTATCTACGAAAAAAATTCTCTTAAAGAGGCTACGGTCTCAGCTTTGAAAAGCGAAAATTTCCGCTTGACAGAAGTTGATTTCCGCCCGACTGCGGAAAATTTTTCGGAATTTTTTTATAACGCACTTGTGAGCAAAGGATATCATGTAAAAAAAGTCACTGTTTATGAAACTCCTAACAACTGCGCAAGCTATTCAAAGGACTGATAAAAATGCATAAATACAATATAGCAGAAACTTTTTCAAGCATAAACGGCGAGGGAACAAAAGCCGGTCAACTGGCATTTTTTATAAGATTTACCGGCTGCAATCTGAATTGTTCATACTGCGATACAAAATGGGCAAATGAAAAAAACGCGCCATTTGTTCCGATGGCCGCAGATGAGATACTTGGAGCCGCCGTAAAAAGCGGCATCAGAAATATTACCGTTACCGGCGGAGAACCGCTTATACAGCAGGAGATCATTCCTTTGCTGAAATTGCTTTGCAGAAATAATTTCAGCGTTGAGATAGAAACCAACGGCGCAGCCGATATTTCCGAAGCCGCAAAGATTTTTCCCGATCGGCCGTCGATCACGCTGGATTACAAATTGCCCTCCAGCGGAATGGAAAAATTTATGCTTATGGAAAATTATAAATTCCTTGATAAAAAAGATACTGTAAAATTCGTTTCCGGAAGTATTACGGATCTTGAAAGAGCCGCCGAAATAATTTCGGAATATGATCTAACGGAAAGATGTCACGTTTATTTAAGTCCGGTCTTTGGAAAGATCGCTCCTGAAGATATGGTCGATTTTATGCTGAGAAAAAAAATGAACGGAGTAAACCTTCAGTTACAGCTGCACAAAATAATATGGGATCCGGACAAAAGAGGTGTTTGATATGGATAAAATAAATTATGCCGAGATCGAAAAGCATATAAGAGGTATCCTGACCGCACTGGGAGACGATCCCGACCGTGAAGGGCTCAGGGAAACTCCTGCGCGCGTTGCAAAAATGTACGGCGAAGTTTTTGAAGGAATGAATTACACCAATGCTGAGATCGCGGAAATGTTCAGCAAATCATTTGAAGACAGTTTCACGCATATGTCCGATGATATTGTTGTCGTGAAAGACATTGAAGTTTTTTCCTATTGCGAACATCATCTTGCTCTTATGTACGATATGAAAGTCACTGTTGCATATGTCCCGAAAGGAAAAGTTCTCGGACTTTCAAAAATTGCAAGGATAGCGGATATGGCAGCAAAGCGCTTGCAGCTCCAGGAACGTCTTGGCTCGGATATTGCTGAGATCATTCAGATGGCCAGCGGCTCGGAGGACGTTGCCGTTTTCATTGAAGCAAATCACAGCTGTATGACTGCAAGGGGGATAAAAAAGCCTTCCGCAAAGACTGTAACGTCCACGTTCAGAGGACGCTTTGAAACAGATAATGATCTGCGGAACAGGTTATATTTTCAGATAAGATAGCAGACTGAGCTTTTTTATTTTTCACTCTTCGTAATACTTTTCCGGATCAAAATATTTGTCATCTATATTTCTTTCAAGAACTTCAAAAATATAATCGTATCCGAATGTGCTCATGCTCCTTACACCGTGTGAATCGGCCAATTCCCGCGGATAGTCACTGAGAAAATAAAGCTTTATATTCTGGTATCTGCCCTCATAATGCGTTATGACCGGAAGAAGTTCTATATTCCTTATTATCGGGCCTTTGTCGTTCTCCGGAACGTTTTCCGTGCATACGGTGACGTCAAACTGCAATATGCCGCCGATAAGATTTTGTCCTACGCTCTGAGCGGAAATAAAATTTCCCATTGAGTATGCGCAAAGCGCAGACGAACCGTCATCACGTTCGATCTCTTCTATACCGCGCAGTACGTGCGGGTGATTTCCTATAATTATATCCGCTCCGGCGTCAGCAAGAGTTTTTGCCGTCATTCGCTGATAATCGCTGATAATGTCTGAATTTTCCACTCCCCAATGAAGCGCAACTACGCATACGTCGGAAATTTCCTTTGCCTGTTTTATCTGCTCGCAAATAAGATCGATATCGTCCGTCCTGCCTATGACCAGCGGAGAACCTTCCGGAAGCGACAGTCCGTTCAGCGATTCAGTGTAAGAAAGAAAGGAAAATATTACACCGTCACGTTCAAGAGTGCGTATATGACTTTCATCTTCTTTGTCGCGGTATGCGCCGCATACTACAGCTTCCGGACGGCTGTCCCAGTAATCCAGACAAGCCGAAAGTCCGTCTGTGCCTTTGTCAAGAGTATGATTGTTCGCAATGGTAAAAACGTCAAATCCTATGTCTATCATATGGTCTCCCAATTCGGGAGGACTATTGAACATGGGATACGTTGACGGCGGGAATTCTCCGTTGCAGATAAGCGTTTCCTGATTTATAACGGCAATATCGGCCGATCTTATGACTCCGGCGACATTTTCATACGGCTCGCCAAAATCATATCCTTCCCCTCCCGCGCGCCTGTTTGCCTGTTCATATATGCTCGAATGTATAAGATTGTCTCCGGTAACGGCCAAGCTTACCGTCACATACTTTGGTTCCGGTATTTCCGCTGCTTCCGTGACCATAACGGTCTCTGAAGCAGGCGCTGCACTTTCCGATATCTCCGTAAGTAGCGTTTCCGCATATGCGGGAACAGCGTCGTCTATCTTTTTGCACGAGGTACAAAAAAGCATTATCGAACATGATACAAAAAAATATAATATTCTTGACGGTAATTTCATAAAAATACCCCTTTCAACGACAGGCACCGACCTGCCACACGGTATATTATAAAACATTTTTCGGGAAATTTCAATGATTTTTAATAAATCTCTTGAAATAAAGAACGCGATGTATTATAATGTAATCATTAACTTATCAAATAACTGCCGAAAGGAAGAGCCTGTAATGAGAAAAATTTCCGTAAACACCTGCGAAAACTGCAATATGGCTGTAAAAAGCCTGACCAATGAAATACTGTCTTTATCTCCAATGAGCATTTCAGAGCTTGACCCGCAGAGATCCGAACTTGTCATAGTGGATATTGTGAACGGCTTTGTCCGTCAGGGAGCAATGGCTTCTCCCCTTGTGGAAGATATCATACCGCCGGTCGTTTCACTTATGGACAAATGCACAAATGCGAATATCCCCGCAATAGCATTTGCCGACTGCCATTGTGCCGATTGTGAAGAATTTTCCTCATTTCCGCCGCACTGCATAGAAAATACCGCCGAATCCGAGATAGTGGACGAAATAAAGTCAAAAGGCTGTTATACGCTTATAAAAAAGAATTCCACCAACGGCTTCCACGAAGAAGCCTTCAAAGAACATCTGACTTCGTCCGGAAAAAACACTTTTATAGTGACAGGCGACTGTACGGATATATGCGTTTTGCAGTTCTGCCTTGCACTAAAAACATTTTTTACTCAAAAAGATAAAAAATGCGAGATAATTATTCCCATAAACTGTGTCGAAACATACGATGCTCCCAACCATTCCGCCGATCTTATGAATATTGCCGCTTATAAAATAATGAAAGACAGCGGCATACGTTTCGTATCCGAAATAACAGACTGATATTCAAATGAAAGGGGTATTTATATGAAAAACGATAACAGAAATCTTACTCTGCTGACCGATTTCTACGAACTGACCATGGCCAACGGATATTTTGAAAACGGAATGGGCGATACTATATCTTACTTTGATATGTTTTTCCGCAGTGTTCCTGACGGCGGCGGCTTTGCAATAATGTGCGGTCTGGATCAGATGATAGAATATATGGAAAATCTCCGCTTTGACGAAGAAGATATCGCTTACCTGAAAAGCAAGGGCATTTTCAGCGAAAAATTTCTTGATTACCTGAGAAATTTCAGATTTTCCTGCGATGTCTGGGCAGTGCCGGAAGGAACGCCTATTTTCCCGAATGAACCGATAGTCACCGTAAGAGGTCCTGCTATACAGGCGCAATTCGTTGAGACTATGGTCCTTATCTGCATAAATCATCAGAGCCTTATCGCCACAAAGGCAAACCGTATAGTCCGTGCCGCCGAAGGCAGACCGGTAATGGAATTCGGATCGCGGCGCGCTCAGGGCTGCGACGGAGCGGTTTACGGCGCAAGAGCGGCTTATATAGCAGGGTGCTGCGGAACGGCATGCACTATCTCCGACAGGGACGACGGCGTTCCGGCGCTGGGAACAATGGCTCATTCATGGGTGCAGATGTTTGACAGCGAACTTGAAGCTTTCCGCGCTTATGCCAAGTGTTACCCTAACGGAACTACCCTTCTGGTCGATACCTATAACGTGCTGAGATCGGGACTTCCCAACGCCATAACCGTTTTCAAGGAAATGCGCGACCGCGGCGAAAAGCCTGCCGGCATACGCATAGACAGCGGCGACATCACTTACCTTTCCAAGAGAGCACGTCAGATGCTGGACGACGAAGGATTCAAAGACGTAAAAATAGTCGCGTCCAATTCCCTCGATGAATACATTATACGCGATATCCTTGTTCAGGGCGCCGAAATAGACAGCTTCGGCGTCGGCGAAAGAATGATAACTTCCAGATCTGAGCCTGTTTTCGGCGGAGTATATAAACTTGCCGCGATAGAAAAAAACGGAGAGATCATACCCAAGATCAAACTTTCGGAAAACACCGTAAAAATAACCAATCCGGATTTCAAGGAAGTATGGAGGCTCTTTGACATTTACACCGGAAAAGCTATTGCAGATGTAATAACCTGCCGCGGAGAAATAATAGACGATACAAAGCCATATGAGATCTTCGATCCGGATCATACCTACAAACGTAAAACGCTGGAGCATTTCAGCGCCGTCCGCCTTATGGAACAGATATTTGACGACGGAAAATGTATCTATGAGCGCCCGTCTGCGGACGATATAAGAGAATACTGTTCGGCTCAGCTGGAAACTATCTGGGACGAAGTAAAAAGATTTGAAAATCCTCATAAATATTACGTTGACCTTTCACAGAAACTCTGGGACAAGAAAAACGAGCTCCTTATGAAAGAATACAAAGCATAAAACAAACGGCCGGAAGCGAAAATCGTTTCCGACCGTTTTATGTATATGGTCATATAAGCATATCAAAAGTGCAGTCTGCCAGTTTCTTTTCAACTTCGACGGATATTTCATCAAATACCCGCTGATACTTGCATCTTCCCGACATTCCTCTGCTGCACTCAAAATCCGGCGAAAGACATCTGCTGAGACGGTATTTTCCTTCCACCGATTCGATCACTTCCATAAGGGAGATAGCGGAAGGCGGCTTAGCAAGCTCATATCCGCCGTTTTTTCCCTTGAATGACTTGACAATACCGCTTGCGGCAAGCTTGCGCAGTATTTTGAGCGCAAATCTTAACGTAACTGCCGTTTCGTCCGAGATCGCTTTTGCATCGGCTCGCTGTCCGGACGATGCAAGACAGCCTACTATACGTACCGCATAATCTGCTTCTAAAGTAATATGCATAATTTACCTTTCTTACATTATGACCGTCAGTCAAGGAAATCCTTGACTTTTTTGCTTCTGCTCGGATGTCTCAGCTTCCTGAGCGCCTTGGCTTCTATCTGCCGAATCCTTTCACGGGTAACGTTGAACTCTTTTCCCACTTCTTCAAGAGTCCTGCTCCGTCCGTCCTCAAGTCCGAAGCGAAGTCTCAGGACTTTTTCTTCACGCTCAGTAAGCGTTGAAAGGACTTCTCCCAACTGCTCCTTCAGAAGTATGAGCGAAGCGGCTTCGGCAGGTGCAGGCGCGTCGTCGTCCGGTATAAAATCGCCCAGATGGCTGTCCTCTTCTTCGCCTATAGGAGTTTCAAGGGAAACGGGATCCTGTGCGATACGCATTATTTCCCTTACCCGCTCTACCGGCATTTCAAGAGCTTCTGCGATCTCTTCCGGAGAAGGATCGTGCCCGTTCTGGTGCAAAAGCTGGCTGGAGACCTTCTTCACTTTCGTTATAGTCTCCACCATATGGACAGGTATCCTTATGGTCCTTGCCTGATCGGCAATAGCTCTTGTTATGGCTTGTCTTATCCACCATGTAGCATATGTGGAAAATTTAAATCCCTTGGTATGATCGAATTTTTCGACTGCCTTTATAAGTCCGAGATTTCCTTCCTGTATAAGATCAAGGAACTGCATACCGCGTCCCACATATCTTTTTGCAATTGAAACTACAAGACGCAGATTTGCTTCCGCAAGGCGTTTTTTGGCTTTCGGATCACCCTGAGCCATTCTTTCCGCAAGCTCTATCTCCTCCTCCGCCGTAAGCAAAGGAACGCGTCCTATCTCTTTAAGATATATCTTTACCGGATCGTCAATAGCAAGACCTTCCGTAGAAAGAGAAAGTTCCAGATCGTCGTCTGTAGCGTCCAGAGGAAGTGAAAGATCCGTATCGATATTGAAATCCTCGATTATCTCAATATTGAGATTGCTGCAGTTGTCATAGAAAGCTTCCATCTGATCCACGTCGTACTCAAGTTCTTCGAGAACGTCGGTTATTTCTTTTGTAGAAAGCTTTCCGCTTGCCTTGCCCTGTTCCATAAGGCTCTCTATAGTCTTTTTATTATTTGACATAAATCCGATCCTTTCTTTTATGCAAATCTTGTATTCTTGCGGAAAGAGCGTGACCGGAACATTATGTTCCGCACCCTGTCCGCTTCTACTTCTTTTTTTTCAGTCTGTCAAAATAGTTACGGAAATCATCGTCCGAAAGAGCATTCACGTCCTGAGAATTGTCAGCGCGGTCTTTAAGAAATTTAATAAAATCATCAACGGCGGTTTTATTAATATTTACATCTTTGCTATTGACTGCAATTTCGGTTATTTTACCCATTTCATCGGCTGTAAATTCACTTTGCAGCGAAAGAATATCATAAAATCCCGAATTTTTTGACTTTTCAAGTATAGCGGCGTATATTTTCCTGTTGAAACCGGTCACAAAATCGTCCGGAGATATTTTGGACGCCACATACGTTATTTCCTCAGGATACGCGGCAAGGAACGAGATTATGCCTGTTTCGGCTTTGTATTCCTTGGAATGTCTGTATGCTTCGGGGTCTTTTTTGAATTCATTCTGGAATGTGCGTATTTCAGTCCATTCGCGTTTTTTATTCTGATCCGCACGCTTTTTTATCGTGCTGTTCACCTGCTGAAAAAGCACTTCCCGGCTTATTCTGGTCTCGTCCGATATGCGCCCGATATAAACTTCCCTTACGATAGGAGATGAGATATCAGCAAGCAGCTTTACACATCTTTTAAGGTATTCGATCCTTCCTTCGTCTGTGCTGATATCAAGACCGTTCCTACAGCCGGCAAGTTCAAATTCTATTGCGCCTCCCGATCTGTCAAGCAGCTGACGGAATCTCATAGCGCCGAATTTTTTTATGTACTCATCGGGATCTTTAGCGCCCTCCATCTTTATTATCCGTGTTTTTACACCGGCGTCAGAAAGAAGGTTTATAGCCTTATGGGTAGCTTTCTGTCCTGCGCCGTCCGAATCGTAAGCTATTATTATCTCCTCGGCGTACCGCGACATAAGCCTTGCCTGCTCCTGTGTAAGAGCGGTGCCCAATGTAGCGACAACATTTTCAAATCCCGCCTGATTTATAGAGATAACGTCCATATAGCCTTCTGCAAGTATGAGCCGTTTTTCCTCTGACTTTTTAGCAAAATTAAGTGAGAACAGGTTCATACTTTTCTTGAATACCGGCGTATCCGAGCTGTTGAGATACTTTGGTGTTCCGTCGTCTATGACCCGTCCGCCGAAAGCGATAACATTGCCCCTCAGATCTATTATGGGGAACATCACTCTGTCGCGGAAACGATCGTAAAGACCTCCTTTTTTTCCTCTGCTGCAAAGATCAGCCGCGATAAGTTCATCCTCACCGTATCCCTTTGAACGCATAAAATTTGTGAGACTGTACCAGTCGTTAGGTGCGTATCCGAGACCGTATTTTGTGATCGTCTTAGGCAAAAGCTGTCTTTCCGCAAAGTATCTTCTACCCTTTTCTCCCTCCGGAGAATGGGTAAGAACATTATAGTAAAATCTTGCGGCAGTGCGGTTTATTTCAAGTATCCTTGACTTCATATAAGCGGCTCTGCTGTCGGCGGAATTATCCTCCGGCATGGTCATTCCCGCACGGTCGGCAAGGAATTTTATCGCTTCAACGTAATCAAGATTTTCTATCTTCATTACAAAAGTTATGACATCTCCGCCCACGCCGCAGCCAAAACAATAAAAGCTGTTGTTTTCCGCATAGACGGTACAGGACGGCGTCTTTTCCGAGTGGAACGGACACAGGCACACGAAATTCCTGCCGCGCCTTATCAGGTTTGTATAGCCCGACATAACGCTGTCTATGGGATTATTCATTTTCAGCTCCTGAATGAACTGGTCTGAAAAAGCCATTAATATTTCCAGCCTTTCGGTATGAACAATTCATTATACAGATTGACCGCATAAACATCGGTCATTCCTGCGATATAATCGCAAACGGCTCTGTGTTTATCAAATTTAGTAAGTATTTTCTTATACTCCTCCGGAAGTTTTTCCGGATATCTGAGGAAATAGGAATAAAGCTTTTCCACCAAAGCTTTTGCTTTTGCTTCTTCCGCCTTGGCAGCGGAATTCTTATATACGTTTGCAAACATAAACGATCTTAATTCGTCATGAGCCTTTTGCACTTCCGGACTCATTCTTATATCCTGCACGCCGTTGTCAAGTATGGAAGTAATAAGCGTAGTTATCCTCTTGCTTTTGCTGTTTCCGAGGACTTTTACCGCAGACGCAGGAAGATCTTCTTCTTTAAGCATACCCGCGCGTATAGCGTCGTCTATGTCGTGATTGATATAAGCTATTTTATCTGCGAGCCGTACAAGGTATCCTTCCTTGGTAACGGCGACCTTGTTGGTATGGCAGGCTATGCCGTTTTTGACTTCATATGTAAGATTAAGACCTTTTCCGCCGTTTTCGATGTAATCCACCACCCTCACGCTCTGAAGATAGTGCTTAAAGCCGTAAGGACATATCTCGTTGAGGATATCCTCTCCGGAATGTCCGAAAGGCGTATGACCAAGGTCATGTCCGAGGGCGATAGCTTCGGTAAGATCCTCGTTCAGGCGGAAGGCTCTTGCCATGGTCCTTGCTATCTGCGAGACTTCAAGAGTGTGGGTAAGCCTTGTTCTGTAGTGATCTCCCACCGGAGAAAGAAACACCTGTGTTTTCTGTTTCAATCTTCTGAAAGCGTTGCAGTGAAGTATCCTGTCACGGTCACGCTGGAATTCAGTCCTGATAGGGCATTTCGGCTCGCTTCGCTTGCGCCTGCCGGTACTTTTTGAAGTACAGGCGTCCTCGCACAGCATACCAAGCTCCATAATTTCGGTCTGTTCACGAATAGTCACAGCGCGTCCCTCCCGCAGATCATCATCGGAATGTTTCTCATGCGAAATTGCCGAAACATTCTTCCGATCGTTCTATATTTATATTTCCGTTTGTAAGGTCGATGATCTTTTCTTCAAATTTATCCGAAAGCTCCGACTTTACCAGAAGCTCAACGGAAACATTTTCAGCAAATACCGTATCTTCCGTTTTGACTTCAAAATCGGAAAAAACATAATTTATTTTACCGTAAAGGTTATAATCAACGGTTATTTTCATAGGTATGCACTTATGCATTATCAGGCGTTCAGCCGCGTCAAGGGCAATTTTTGCGCTGTGGGAATAAGCCCGCACCAGACCTCCGCCGCCGAGAAGTATCCCGCCGAAATATCTTGTCACCACACAGCAAACGTCTGTAACGCCCTCCTTCATAAGGACGTCCAGCACCGGAACGCCTGCCGTTCCCTGCGGTTCGCCGTCGTCGGAATATCTTGAAGCCGAGCCTTCCCGCAGGATATAGGCATAAACGTTATGTGTTGCTTTTCTGTGTTTTGCCCTTATTTCGTTGATAAAGCTCACAGCCTCATCGCCGGTCTCCACATGGGCTATATAACCGATAAATTCGGACTTTTTTTCTGTAAACGACGCTTCCGCGCGTCCCTTGACCGTAGAATATCCGTTATCAGCACTGCTCATAGAAAACTCCGCAAAATATCATCTGAAAAAATCAAGCCTGCGTAAGCTATACGCAGGCTGTCCGAATTACTTATCCAAACCGAAACGCTTTTTGAATCTGTCTACACGTCCGCCTGTATCAACAAGCTTCTGCCTGCCGGTATAGAATGGATGACACTTGGAGCATATTTCGACTCTGATATTCTCCTTGGTGGAACGTGTTTTAATAACATTTCCGCAAGCGCAGGTAATAGTAGTTTCCTTGTAATCGGGATGAATACCTGATTTCATTGACGAGCACCTCACTTTCTCCGATAATATATGATCGCATAGCAGCCCATCACACGCTATCGGACAGTAGTGCTACATAAATCACTTACGTTTTATTATAACACGTTCATATATTTTTGTCAATAGTTTTTTACAAATTTTTAAGGAGATCCTGCATAGACCTTTCCGATATCGCTTTATAAGCTATAATTCCCCGCCTTTGAGTACACAAAGACGGGGAATTATTCATTTTATATGGTCATATTTTCGCGGGATCAGTCCTCGAAAAGAACGATAACGAAATCGCCGCCCTGAGTCATACCGTCAAATTTTACCTTTCCGTTGCTGCCGACAGTTGACTTGTCAACAAGCTGGAGAGAATTTCTGGAAGAATTGTAACGGTAGATCTTAGCTGTGCAGCCTGCACGGTTTGTAGAATACTTAACTGTTACGCCTACCTGACCGCCGAATGTATTGCTGCTGATGGAGATCTGAGAAGTGCTGAGCGAATTGTTTACGCTTGTAGCCTTCTTTACCAGTCCGGAAGGAACATTCTTGGTGTTGTAAGTAACTGCAACATTGATATCCTTAGGAGAAGAGATGTCCTGACCGTTCATGGAAATAACAGCGCCGTTCTTGAGAGTGAAGTTTACATTAACGTTCTTGCCGTCAAGAGCGGTAAGTATTTCTTCGGGGATAGAAACTTCACCGTTAAGTGAAACGTTGAGAGTAGCGCCGCTCTTTGCGGATCTGATCTGGCTCCTTACATTGGACCAGCCGGACTTATTACCGATCTTTACTGCTGAACCGCCGAGGCTGTTCTTATTTGAAGAAGTGCCGCCCATATTCATAAAGTAGAGGTAATAAGGATCAAGATAATCCGTAGATGTGCTTGCGCTGGAGTTAAGTGCAATAACATATGAGGAGTTGTTTCTGGAAGCGTTGAGAGCAGCAGAATATGTAGAATAGAACTGACCTGTGTAACGTGAGAAGAAGTTACCTGTAGTTGTATAGCTGTGGTCATATGTTACCAGATTTGCATTGTATCCTGCTGCAGCATAAGCACTGCTCCATGTGTAGTAATAAAGTCCGTTTACTCTGTAAACAGCATTTTCTGTTGTTGCTGCTGCAGTGCCGGTAACATATACAGCACTAGTACGGAGATAGTTTGTAACTTCAGTAGCTGTGTAGTAGTTTCCGTCTGTGGGATCAAAGTAGCAGCGTGCAGAAGAATAAGCATATGTAGGACTCTTTGTGTAGTAATTAGCGCCTGCGCCTCTTGCAGCATAAAGTGCAGCAAGGTTAGGATACCATACTACGCCGTCGCAAGTATAGGAAAGTGCAGATGCATATCTGTATCCTGCGGGAACTATAGTGCTTCCTGTAATAGTAGGATCTGTAGTAGCTGATGTGGTGCTGCCGAGAACATAGTTAGCGCCGCTCACGCCGTTTTCAGATTTTTTTATTTCATTTGAAGTATCATATGTAACATACTTTGTTCCGATCTCGCTTGCCAAAGTAGCTACGCCTATTTCGGTGCGGGTCGGCTGAGCAACATATTCATACTTAACAGCAGCAGGATTTCCGGGAGCGGGAGCATAAAGAGCCCATGTTCCTGTTGCATCGCTTTCCCACTGACCTGCCTGACCGTTCCAGTAATATCTTACGCTCGTTCCGTCAGCCAGCTTCTTTGCAGGAACTTCCTTGCCGGGGGTAGCAGCACCGTTCTGCATATAATATTCATATGCCTGCCACTGTGCAAGAGTTTTGTTAAAAATAGCATTTTCGTTCTCTACATTAGCCTTTGTTGTATCAAGAAGAGACGAAGCGTTTACACTATAGCCGTAATATTTTACTGCCTTGAGAGGTGTTCTTGTTGTACCAACAAAATCGCTCTCTGTAGGTTCCGTTACAGTCTGATTCTGTATCAGGACATTTGTAGCTGATGTAAGGCTGAAAGCATAGTTGATCTTTCTGATCTGCCAGCTGAACTTATACGCTGTACCGCTCATGATAGGGAGGTTCGTTTCCTTATCCTTAACGGAATCATTGATGCTGATATCCGCACTTGCGGCAATAGCAACAGCCGGGATAGCTGTAAGACCTGCAAGACCGATCGCGGCAATTCTGCCAAGGGTTCTTTTCTTCATTTTAATATCTCCTTTTCAAATTTTTTATAGACTTTTTGAAAATTTTAAGCGAACTGAAAAATCTGCTTAATAACAGTATACTACATTATTTTCAAATTTGCAATAGGTATTTTGCTAAAAATCATTACAATTTTATGACGAAATGAGAGAAATCGTTGTTAAAAGGTTACAAATAAATATTTTTTTGTAACCTTTTGATATCATTTTGTAATAATTCCGTTTTTTAGGATAATATCGGCGGACGAACCGTCATCACTGTATCTCTATCTTTGCCGTGAAATCCATTGCGCTCGGACGTATCGTCCTTGACGCCAGTCCGTAAAGATTGGTCGCGCGGTTTGAAATATCCGCAAATCTGCTTATAGGCGGTCTGTTAAGGTCAAGGAACTCCTTTAAGGACGTTCCGAACGGGATAGAATACTTATTGCCCTCGGTGTTCTCCTTTGCAGCGCGAAGTATTTCGGCGCCGCGCTCGTTGAGAGCGAGCACGCGTCCGTAAGGAGGCATTATCATCAGATCAGTTGCCTTTACTCCGGTATACATATCAAGCAGTATCCTTCTTATCCTTGCGGCGGTGTAGCTTTTTGTGCATGTGCGTTCAAGGAAATCGTCAATGGACATGGCGTCTATGCCCGCCCGGAACATAAGGTTCACAAGTCCGGGGTCCATATCGGGACATTCCGTAAGCATAGGCGGTATAGTAGAGCGGAGTATGAACAGCAGTTCCCTTTCAAGATTATCAAAATATGCAAGCTGCTGCTTGTCCTCATATTCCTTGACAAGTTCAGCAACATGCTTCGGAACATACTTGCTGATATCCTCGCCGTCCTCGATCATCTCGCGGATAAGGCTGCCGCTCGCTATGTTATCCGAAGGTTCCATACTGTCGTGAGAAGCTCCTTTGCGCTTTATGGTAAAAAGTTCGAACTCCAGTTTCAGCATTTTCATCGCTTTCAGGTACTCCACCGCAAGCGTATTGTTCGGCGAGTCAAAAACAGCCGCTATCATCGGTCCATGATCTATGGCTATAGCCTGCTGTATCGCCGCCGGGAAGGACATTCCCTGTTCAAGCAGAGGCTTTACCTTTGCCTCCATATTTTCTTTGGACGACATATTTAACGAAGCCATTGCCGCATTTTTGAGCAGATCTATATCTCCGCACTCGCTGCCGAAAGAAACTCCGTCAACGCAGCCCAGTGCGCCGAGCATCATGATCCCCGCGCGGGCAAAATGTCCTGCGCTGGCAAGAGAATAAGCGGTAGGCATTTCTACGACCAGATCGACTCCGCCTTCCACCGCAGCCTTTGCTCTGGCGAACTTATCTATCATAGCCACGTCGCCGCGCTGGACATAGTTGCCGCTCATTATGGCAACGATATGCGTAGCGCCGTTTTTCCTTGTTTCCTCGATCTGATATGCATGACCGTTGTGGAATGGGTTGTATTCAGCTATTATACCATAAACTTTCATTGTTTGAAATTATCCTTTCTGTTGTTACTTCAAAAAGAGTGTACCTTATTATAGTATATGATTTTGCCTTATAAAATATGGAATTACTGTTACTATTTTCTGAAAATATTGTAAAGCCACAAAATATTGACAAAAAAAGTATTGATTTTTGATGTTATTAGTAATAATATAGAAAATACAAATGAATTTTTCTGAAAGGATCGTTTTTACTATGATAATTCTTGTTGTAAACGCAGGAAGCTCTTCACTGAAGTATCAGCTCCTCGACATGAACGGCGAAAAAGTCATCGCCAAAGGCAACTGTGACCGTATCGGCATAGGCGGACATATCTCCCACAAGACCTTCGACGGCAGAACAGTCGATCAGGACTGCGATTTCCCCACTCATACCGAGGCTTTTGCAAAGCTCGTTGAGGTACTTACCACAGGAGACGCGGCAGTAATAAAGTCCATGGACGAGATCTCCGCCGTAGGACACCGCATCGTACAAGGCGCGGAAATATTCGACAAAACTACCCTCGTTACCGACGAAGTTATAGATCAGATCGACAGCCTCAGCGAACTTGCGCCGGTACATAATCACCCGCATGCCCTTGCCCTCAGAGCCTGCAAAAAAGTTCTTCCGGCAAACGTTCCGCAGGTCGTTGTATTCGATACGGCTTTCCACCAGACAATGCCCGAAAAAGCATATATGTACGGCCTCCCCTATGAGGATTACGAAAAATATCATGTCAGAAAATACGGTTTCCACGGAACATCGCACAGATTTGTCACCGCTGCTCTTGCCGACGCTATGGGCAAGGATATCAAAGACCTGAAAATAATTTCCTGCCACCTCGGCAACGGTTCATCAATAACTGCCGTAGACGGCGGAAAGTCCGTTGATACATCAATGGGATTTACTCCCCTTGACGGCGTTCTTATGGGAACAAGAACCGGCGCAGTTGACCCTTCCGCGGTAACATTCGTAGCTTCCAAGCATCATTTCACCACTTCCGAAATGAGCGACTATATGAATAAAAAATCCGGCTTCCTTGGCGTATCCGGAATTTCCAGCGATAACAGGGATATCGGCGCGGCTGCCGCAAAGGGCGATAAGAGAGCGCAGCTGGCTTCCGAAATGCTGCAATATGATATCAAGAAGTATATCGGTTCATACGCTGCCGTTATGAACGGTCTTGACGCTGTAATATTTACCGGCGGTATCGGTGAGAATGCTCCGGAAGTCCGTGAGGGCGTATGTGAAAATATGGATTTTCTCGGCATAAAGATAGACAAGGAGCTCAACGGATCTGTACGCGGAAAGCTCCAGAAGATATCCGTACCCGACTCCAAGGTCGAAGTATGGGTAGTTCCTACCAATGAGGAGCTTCTCATAGCAAGAGACACCCTTGCACTTATCTCCAAGTAATTTTCCTTTCAGCGGGCGGTGAAATACCGTCCGCTGAATTTTTGCTTTAAAATTCTTGACAACAGCCGGCAAATATGATAGAATAATCAAGTACGGGGGTATAGCTCAGTTGGGAGAGCGGTTGCTTCGCATGTAACAGGTCAGGGGTTCGAATCCCCTTATCTCCACCACCAAGCTGAGCTTGGAGGCGAATATTCTTTTAGGGGAATATTCGTACTCCAAGTTTTTTTGTACAAGTCAAGTACACTGTGACAAATTTAAAAATTGCACTGTTCCTGCAGATCCTTTTGCAGACTGGATTTGCGGGAATTTATTTTTTGAATTTTTACGAGTTTTTAGTGATTTGTCCTTTGTTTGTCCTTTATTGTAAGTTGTTGTCCTTTGTGGTATCTTGGCTTT
>CANRJZ010000002.1 GCA_947631055.1 uncultured Clostridia bacterium
AAGCCATCGTTAAGGCTAAGCCTGCTGCTGCAAAGGGTACTTATATCAAGTCCTGCGTTGTAGCGTCAACAATGGGCGTTGGTATACCTGTTTCCACTGTAAAATACGGTGTTTGATGTGATCTGAAAACGTTCAGACCGTCGGCTGAAAAGGCCGGCGGTCTTTTGTTTTGACATTTTGTCTATAGTTTCATAGGGAAATATATAAATTTTTACAGCGGTTTTCTATTGACTTTATGAACAAATTGTAGTAAAATAATTTTGTATGCACATTGAGAAACACCGTTTATCTGCGGAAATTTTTTCAATTGTTTTGCAGTATAAAAGCTTTCAGCAAAAGGATATTCATTGGATCTATGAAAAGAAATCCCGATAACATTACGTCCGGACGAAAATTGTTCCGTCCGGCGGATATGATCCCCATAATTATTCTGCTTGCAGTGCCGATCATATATCTTATTGCGGCCGCAGCTTCGGAACATGACGGCGTATATGCCGAAATATCCTGCGGCGGAGAAATTGTCGGTACGGTCTCCCTTGATAAGGATTGCGTGTATTCCTATCCGTTGACCGGAGAAATGGAATTTACCGTTGCGGACGGCGGGATACGGGTCAGCAAAAGCGACTGCCCCGATAAGGTCTGTATGGGCGCCGGATTGCTCTCCCGCGCCGGAGATACGGCAGTTTGCGTCCCTAATAAGGTCGTAGTCACCGTAATGGGGAAAAGCGATGAAGATATTGACGGAGTTGTGAGGTGACATTATGAGATCCTTTTTTAAACCGGAAAAAATTTCTTATGCCCGATATGTGGTGGTCATGGGACTGCTTTTTGCAGTGTCTTCCGCACTTAATATACTGGAAAGTGCATTTTCGGCATTTCTGCCGGCAGGAATGAGAGTCGGACTTTCAAATATCGTTACAATGGCGGCTATGATCTGCATCAACCTGCCTTCGGCATTACTGCTTACGATACTGAAAGCGCTTATGGTGCTTGTTACAAGAGGGTTTACGGCAGGCGTGATGTCGTTCTGCGGAAGTCTGGCGGCCTTTGCGGCAGCGGCGGTGCTTTTCAGAAAGACAGGAGCTTCTTATATCCTGATAAGCGTTATCGGGGCGGTATTTCATTCCGCGGGACAGCTTGCGGCGGCTTCGGTCATGATGAAGACCGTTTCCGTGTTCGCATACGGAGCAATACTCGGAATAAGCTCGGTCATCACCGGCATATGCACGGGCATAGTCCTGAAGGCTGTTCTGCCTCAGATGGAAAGAATTATTCCGGCTGCGGACAATGAGCATAATGATATGTCATAAAATGATATCCGATCCGGAATCATCATATAGAATATATTCAGGGAGGAACGTTAATGAATAAATTAAACGGAATAAAACTGCGGCATGACAAAGGCACAAAGGACTGCGAGACCGCTGATTTTCCGCTGCCGAAAAGCGTGGTAGTCCCGATGTCACAGCATATGGGCGCGCCATGCGGCTGTATCGTAAAAAAAGGCGATACCGTAAAGGTAGGACAGAAAATAGGGGATACCGATGCGTTTATGTCTGCGCCGATACATTCGCCTGTTTCGGGAACGGTGACGGATATCACGGATTTCCTGCTTGCGAACGGAGCGTCGTGCGAGGCGGTCATCATCGAGTCCGACGGCGAACAGACAGTCTGTCCCGATATTGCTCCGCCGGAGATAACAGACAGCCAGTCGCTTATTGCGGCGGTCAGGGAGAGCGGTCTTACCGGACTCGGAGGAGCAGGTTTCCCTACGCATATCAAACTTAATTACGACGCTGTTAAAACTCCGGTCGATACACTTATAATCAATGCTGCGGAATGTGAGCCGTACATAACCAGCGATTACAGGGAAATGCTGGAGTCTCCTACCGATGTTATAGAAGGCATACTTATGGTACAGAAATACCTTGGCATACCTTTGTGTAAACTTTGCATCGAGGACAATAAACCCGAAGCCATAAGCCTTATGAAGTCAAAAACGGAGGATCTGAAGTCCATTGACGTTGTTACACTAAGATCTTCTTATCCTCAGGGCGCTGAAAAGGTGATAGTATATTCTGCCACCGGACGTATCGTTGCCGAAGGCGAACTGCCCATACATCAGGGCGTCATAGTAATGAACGTTTCCACCGTTGCAAGCATTTACCGTTACTCAAGGACGGGTATGCCGCTTGTGAGCAGAAGGATCACCGTTGCAGGAGACGCCGTCGCTAAAAATGCGGGAAATTATTTCGTGCCGATAGGTACAAGAGTCTCTGAGATACTGGAATACTGCGGTGCGTCCGATGCAAAAAAGGTGCTTTACGGCGGTCCGATGATGGGCATATGCCTGTATGACACGGAACAGCCCATAATAAAGAACAATAATGCGATCCTTGCTTTCAAGGAAGGCAAAATGCCGGAAACAACGGCATGCATACGCTGCGGAAAATGCGTAAGAACGTGTCCGTTCAACCTTATGCCGGTAGCAATAGAAAACGCTTACAAGGCAAATGACGTTGAAGAGCTCAAACGTCTGAAAGTTATGCTCTGTATGAACTGCGGCTGCTGTTCATACGCTTGTCCGGCTCATCGTCCGCTTGCTGAGATAAATCAGCTCGCAAAGGCGCTTATCCCCAGAAAATAAATGCGGATCACGCCGCTCAATAAAAGTAAACACAATAATAGAATTAAGAAGGACTTGATGATTTGAAAGGATTATTTGTTTCACCATCGCCGCATCGGGCTGCGGATAATTCCACGGCGAAGATCATGCTGATGGTAATAATCGCGCTTATACCGGCTGCTATGGCGGGCTGCGTTTTCTTCGGACCGAGAGCCGCGCTGGTAATGTCGGTATGTATAGTTTCCTGCGTTGTTTTTGAGGCGCTCTGCCGTATAATAATGAAAAAGGAACAGACCGTTTCCGATCTGTCGGCGATCGTTACGGGGCTTCTGCTGGGAATGAATCTTCCGGCTTCGGTGCCCGTGTATGTTGCCGTAATAGGCAGCTTCGTCGCAATAGTCATCGTAAAGCAGCTTTTCGGAGGCATAGGTCAGAATTTTGCAAATCCTGCTATTGCAGCAAGAATAGTTCTTATGCTTTCGTTTACATCTTATATGTCAAATAACTGGGTCGTTCCGTATTGGTACAGCGATGTTGTGGACGCCAAGACAGGCGCGACTCCTCTTGCCGCCGAATGGCTTACATATACCGAAAACGGTGCGGCTTACAAAATGGCTCCGTTCACGCTGGGAGAAATGTTCTTCGGCGAAACGGGAGGCTGTATCGGTGAGACGTGTGCGGCGGCGCTTATTGTCGGAGGGATCTTCCTTATAATAGTAAGAGTTATCTCTCCCGCAACGCCGGTCGCTTTTATAGGTTCGTTCGCACTGCTGACCTTCCTTTATACCGGAAGCGGGGTCGAAACTCTTTACGGTGTGCTGGCAGGAGGTCTGCTCATAGGCGCATTCTTTATGGCGACCGATTATGCCACCACTCCTCTTACGGCAAAGGGAAAGATAATTTTCGGGATAGGCTGCGGCGTTATAACTTTTGTTATAAGGACATTCGGCAGTTATCCGGAAGGAGTTTCTTTCTCGATACTTATTATGAATCTTCTCACTCCTTATATAGACAGACTTACGAGAACGGTTCCGTTCGGAGCTAAAAAAGCGGAAAGGAGCGGTAATTGATGTTTGCTGAAAAGATAAAGCCGCCTCTGGTCCTGACGCTGATATGTATTATAACCTGCGGACTTCTTGTTGCGGCATATCAGGCTACGTATGTCGATAATACCGGTGTGATCACGGATAAGCTCGAAGCGGGGCTGACCGAACTTTACGGTTCGGCGGACGGCTTTGAAATGCTTAAAAACGATGACGGCAGCGTACTTACCTGCGACGGAGTGGATTCGGTGATCTCGGACGGAACGAATACCGCCTTTGAGATCACCGCAAACGGATACTCCACGGGAGGTCTCCATGTGCTGGTGGGCATAGACGAAAACGGCGGAGTAAGCGGCATTTCCATACTTACTATAGGCGAAACTCCCGGCCTTGGAACGAGAGTTCAGGAAAAAAGCTTTCTGGATCAGTTCAAGGGAGTTACAAAGGAAATGACGGCTTCTGAGCAGGAGGATACGGTAAAAGCAAAAGCAGTATGGGGAGACAGGAGCAGTATAAATCTGCTCACAGTAGAAAACGAAGTCGAGGGCAGCGGCGGCAGCGGCTTTACCCTTGACGCGATATCGGGCGCAACGTTCTCTTCAAAAGGAATGTACGGCGCCGTACGTACGGCTTTGAACGCTTATGACGAGATCAACGGAGAGGCTGGTGAGGACAATGGCTGAAAAAGCGGAGCAGGTACTGAACAAAAAGAAAAAAGGACTGTTCGGTGAACTTACCAAAGGTATTATAAAAGAAAATCCGACGCTTGTAACTTTACTGGGAATGTGTCCTACGCTGGCGGTAACGGTAATGGCGTCTAACGGAATAGGTATGGGACTTGCTACGACATTTGTCCTTATCTGTTCAAACCTTGTTATTTCGCTGCTGAAAAACATTATCCCCAAGGCGGTACGTCTGCCGTGCTTCATTGTAATTATAGCAAGTTTTGTAACGCTGATAGAATTCCTGATGAAAGGCTATCTGCCGGAACTTTATGACGCGCTGGGACTGTATCTTTCCCTTATTACGGTAAACTGCATAATCCTCGGCAGAGCGGAAGCTTTTGCCTCCAAGAACGGCGTGTTCGCCTCGGTGCTTGACGCTGTCGGAATGGGTCTTGGATTTACCCTTGCGCTGTTTGCAATGGGAAGCATACGCGAGATCATCGGAACGGGAAAATGGTTCGGCATAGATCTTCATCTGCCGGTCACAATGACGCTGTTCATAATGTCAGCAGGAGGATTTTTTACACTGGGAATTATAATTGCGCTCGTGAACAAGATCGCCGGAAGGAAGGCTCCTGCGGAAGTGGGCTGTGCGGCTTGCCCCAACGCGGCGGACTGCCCTACTTATAACAAGACTGAGGGCAAAAAGGAGGCTGCGGCTGAATGACGCTTATAGTGATACTTCTGAACGCTATCCTTGTGGATAACTTCGTTCTTTCAAAATTTATGGGCATATGCCCTTTCCTCGGTGTTTCAAAAAAGCTTGACAGCGCTGTCGGAATGGGCGCGGCGGTAACGTTCGTAATGGTCTGCGCAACGCTGTGTACGTATCCGATATACACGTTCTTACTTGTTCCGATGGGACTGGAATACCTTAAAACCATCGCATTCATACTTATAATAGCGCTGTTTGTCCAGCTGGTGGAAATGATACTCAAGAAAAAGGTCCAGTCGCTTTACAACGCTCTCGGAGTGTATCTTCCTCTGATAACCACAAACTGTGCTGTTCTGGGAGTAACTATACTCAACGTTGACAAGGGATACGGCTTTGTACAGTCGCTCATGAACTCTCTGGGCGGCGGTCTGGGATTTACCTTGGCGCTGATAATATTCAGCGGCGTGCGTTCAAGGGTAAATAATGCGGACGTTCCGGAAACGTTCAAGGGCGTTCCCGCAACTCTGATAGCGGCATCAATTGTTTCGCTGAGTTTTATGGGATTCTCCGGACTTTTCGGCTGATGACCAACGAAAGGAATGATCTGAAATGTCAACATATATAATGCCTATGCTGGTTTTCGGCGCAATAGGTCTTGCGGCGGGGATACTGCTGACGGTCTGCTCGAAAATTTTTGAGGTAAAGACCGATGAACGCATCGAAGCGGTAAACGAGATACTTCCTCAGGTAAATTGCGGCGCATGCGGTTTTTCCGGCTGCGCGGACTATGCAAAAGCCATAGTTCAGAACGGCGTTCCCACAAATATGTGCAGACCCGGCGGTGCGGAAGCTGCGGGAAAAATTTCCGCTCTTATGGGAATTTCGGAAATGACAATGGTGCCTCAGGTAGCCGTTGTAAAATGCAGCGGAAACTGCCATACCGCAGGAGATAAGTTCAATTTTCAGGGCGTTCAGTCCTGTAAGGCGGCAAACCGTTTCTACAACGGTTCAAAAGGCTGCGTTCACGGCTGTCTCGGCTTCGGAGACTGCGCTAAAGTCTGCCCGCAGGGAGCAATTTCGATAAAAGACGGACTTGCAAGAGTGGATAAATCAAAGTGTATCGGCTGCGGACTTTGCGCAAAGGCTTGTCCCGACAAGCTGATAGTTATACGCGGCGTTGACAAGACCGTTGACGTATGCTGCTCCTCGAAAGATCCGGGAAAGATCGTCCGCACGGTTTGCAAAAGCGGCTGCCTCGGCTGTAAGATGTGCGAAAAGAAATGTCCTAACGGCGCGATCCACGTTGAAGACAATCTTGCAGTGATAGATTACGAGAAATGCACTTCCTGCGGAACTTGCGTGACGGTATGCCCCGCAAAAGTTATACGCAAGTGCGATGAAGTTTACGAATAAGAAGGAATAAAAATGCAGTTTATATGTTACCCAAAATGCACCACTTGCGTAAAAGCACGGAAGTGGCTTGAAGAAAACAAAATCCCCTTTGAGGAAAGAAATATCAAGGAAAATAATCCAACATATGAGGAGCTTTCCGCGCTTTATAAAAAGAGCGGACTTCCCCTGCGGAAGTTTTTCAACACAAGCGGTATGCTTTACCGTGAAATGGACTTGAAAAACAAGCTTGATAATATGTCCGAGGAGGAAATGCTCCGGTTGCTTGCCACGGACGGAATGTTGGTAAAACGCCCTATCGCCGTGGACGGAGATACAGTGCTTGTGGGCTTCAAGGAAAAAGAGTGGGGAAAATTATCAAAATAAAACGGAAGTGATAAAATGCCTGTAAATATTGCTATTGACGGTCCTGCCGGCGCAGGAAAAAGCACGGCTGCAAAAGCCGCCGCAAAGGCTCTGGGATTTATTTACGTGGACACGGGAGCGCTGTACCGTTCGGTGGCGTACTATGTGCTTTCCAAAGGTGCGGATTGTAAAAATGCTGCTGAAGTCGTTCCTCTGCTTTCGGAGATCACTCCCGAACTGAAATTCATTGACGGAACACAAAGAGTATTTCTGAACGGCGAGGACGTTTCCGACAGGATACGCACACCGGAGATATCAATGGGCGCTTCGGCTGTTTCGGCTATTCCGGAAGTGCGGAGCTTCCTGTTTGACCTGCAAAGAAAGATCGCCGCGGAAAACAATGTAATTATGGACGGCCGCGACATAGGAACGGTGGTGCTTCCAAACGCTGATCTGAAAATTTTCTTTACCGCTTCTCCGGAGGAACGGGCTCGCCGCCGTCATAATGAACTTACCGAAAAGGGCGAATGTGTGACCTTTGCTTCGGTGCTTGCGGAGGTAAACGAACGTGACTACAACGATTCCCACAGGGAGATCGCTCCGTTGAAACAAGCCGAGGACGCTGTTCTTTGCGACAATACCGATCTTAATTTAGAGCAGTCGGTGGAAAAGGTCATTTCCATGATAAAGGAAACTATCTCCCGTAAGGGTCTTGATATTTAAAATACCGAAATGAGGCGATCCTTTTGAACGCATTTGTAAGATATGTCACAATGGGCGTTTATAAGCTTTACTATAATTTCCATATTGAGGGAACGGAAAATATACCTCAGGACAGACCTTTGGTAATGGCGTCAAATCACAGGAGCTACGCCGATCCGGTAATTCTCACAATGCCTATGAAACTTCCCGTGACCTATATGGCAAAAGAAGAATTATTTCAGAAAAATAAACTTTTCGCGTGGTTCATAACCATGCTGGGAGCCTTTCCGGTAAAACGCGGAGCAGGCGACATGCAGGTCATAGACGATGCGGTGGATATCCTGAATTCGGGCAAACACCTTGTTATCTTCCCGGAGGGGACGCGCTCCAAGGACGGCAAGGTCGGCAAGGGAAAAAGTGGCGTTGCCCTTATTGCGGCTAAGTCGGGCGCAGACGTTCTTCCGTGCGGAATAATCTTTGAGGGAGAAAAACTCCATTTCCGCTCAAAACTTACGCTTAAATTCGGAAAAGTTATACCGGCGGAGGAATTATCGGTGACGGATACTTCACCGAAGGCTCTCAAAGCCGTAAAGACAAGGATCATGGACGCCATAAGGGAACTGGTAGAAGGACCGTCCGTCAATGAGGAATCAATTGTTAATGAAAACTGAAATTATTGTTGCGGAAAATGCGGGTTTCTGTTTTGGTGTTGACAGAGCTGTTAAAATCGTGTATAATATATTAAGCGAGGGAAAAAAAGTTGTTACCTATGGCGAAATTATCCATAACAGAGACGTTACACGAGAACTTTCGCAAAAGGGCGTAAGGATCGTTGAAGATCCCGCCGGATTGCAAACCCTGACCGATGAGACGGTAATAATACGTTCCCATGGCGCTGAAAAAAAAGTCTTTGACGTTCTTGAAAGTCGGAGGATACCGTTTAAAGACGGCACCTGCCCGTATGTAAAACGTATCCATAAGATAGTATCGGAAAGATCCCGTGACGGTTATGATATAATAATTATGGGCGATAAGGATCACCCTGAAGTCAAAGGGATTGTAAGTTATTGTAATAATGTGGTAAATATTTGCGCAAGCGGCGCGGAACTCGAAGAACTTTTGAAAAAAAATTATACAAAAATCAAAAAAAAGGTTGCAATTGTCGCACAAACGACGTATAATATATCTATATGGGAAAAATGCAGGGACATTGCATCAGCTGTCTGCCCGCAGGCTGAAATGGTCGATACCATATGCAGCGCGACTTCCGACAGACAGAAAAGCGCCGTAAAATTGGCTGAGTCCGCAGATATGATGATTGTCATAGGCGGAAAGCACAGCTCAAATACGGTAAAGCTTGCGGAAATATGCAGTGCCAACTGCAAAGTCTGCATTCATATCGAAAATGCGGACGAGCTTGATCTTCGGAAAATAGAAGATCTGGTGAAAAATAGTACCGGTGAAAAATTCATTATCGGTATTACTGCCGGCGCTTCGGCTCCGGCGCATATAATCAAGGAGGTTGTAAACCAGATGAGTGAAAAATTGCAGAATTTGGACGAGGAATTTAACTTTGAGGAGGCTCTTGACGCGTCCTTCAAAAAAATATATACCGGTCAGAGGGTGAAAGGATACATAACCGCTGTCAATGACGCAGAGGCTATTGTTGATGTAGGAACAAAGCATACCGGTTATGTTTCGCTGGACGAGCTTACCAACGATCCGTCGCTTAAACCCGCAGATGTTGTAAAGCCCGGCGATGAAGTGGAACTTATCGTTATAAAGGTAAATGATGCTGACGGTATAGTTACTCTTTCCAAGAAAAGAGTAGACGCTCTTCTCGGCTTCGATAAGATACTCAAGGCTAAAGAAGAGAACGCTGTTCTTGAAGGTACGGTATCAAGCGTTGTCAAGGGCGGAGTCATCATACTTTATGAGGGAACAAGAGTTTTCATACCTGCTTCTCAGGCTACGGCTCACAGAGATGACAAGCTTGAAGAACTTCTCAAGAAAACCGTAAAGTTCAAGATAATTGAAGTAAATGAGCAGAGAGGCAGAGCGGTAGGTTCGATAAGAGCGGTGCTCAATGCCGAAAGAGACGCTGCAAAGGCAAAGTTCTGGGATACCGTTCAGGTAGGCGATGTATTCAAGGGAGAAGTAAAATCTCTTACAAATTACGGTGCTTTTGTTGATCTTGGCGGCATAGACGGAATGGTGCACATTTCCGAACTGAGCTGGAACAGGATAAAGCATCCGTCTGAGGTAGTCAATGTGGGCGATGTTGTTGAAGTCTTTGTAAAAGAACTTGACAAGGAAGCCGGAAGAATATCCCTCGGATATAAAAAAGAGGCCGACAATCCTTGGGTAAAATTTGAATCCGAATACAACGTAGGCGATGTTATAAAGGCAAAAGTAGTTTCTATCACTCCTTTCGGAGCTTTTGCGCAGATCATTCCCGGAATTGACGGACTGATCCACATTTCCCAGATAGCTGACAAGAAGGTGTCAAACATCAAGGATATCCTTTCCGTCGGCGAAGAAGTAGAAGCTAAGATCACGGAAATAGACAGCGAGAAAAAGCGTATAAGTCTTTCTATCCGTGCGCTTATTGAAGAAAAAGCAGCAGACGAACAGCCTGCTGAAGAGACTTCTGAAACAGCAGAATAAAATCACGATATCAATAAAAAAGATAAAAGCAGGCATTTGCCTGCTTTTATCTTTTCATATTTGTATCAGGTCCTTTAGCGATAAGAGCCGTTATTTCCTCATGCGTGGGCATTGCGGGTATTGCGCCTATTTTGGCGGAACTTAGCGCACCGCACGCATTTCCGTATATGGCAAACTCGCGGAGGTCGTCCATACCTATTTCGTTTATGGATTTTCCGGAAAGCACGAGCCGCGACAGGAATGCTCCGAAAAAGCTGTCTCCGGCTCCGAGGGTGTCTACGGTCTCAACTTTGAAGGCGGGGAAGCGTTCTATGCCTCGTTTTGTTGCAATAACGCAGCCCTTGGCTCCCTGAGTTATGCAGACTATTTTTATGCCGGTATTCAGCAGCTTTGCAATAGATGGGAGCAGCGTAGCACAGTCCGTCAATATCTGGAGTTCAAGTTCCGAAACCTTTATTATATCAACATAGCGCAGAACGCTCCGCATAGCTTTAAGGGCGTCTTCTTTTGAGTCCCAGAGCTGTTCTCTCCAGTTAGGGTCATAGGAGATCATCTTCCCGTGTTCTTTTGCATACTCGACGGTATTTACCGCCGCAGATTTGGAAGGTTCGGCAGTAAAAAGAAGTGAGCCGAAATGCAGCAGACGGCAGCTGTCGATGAGTTTCAAATTCACTTCACTGAAACTCAGATTGAGATCGGCGCTGTTTTTTCTATAGAATACGAAGCAGCGCTGATTGTCTTCGTCCTTGCCGACAAAAGCGAGGGTGGTTGAAAAGTTTTTATCAAGTATAACGCCTTGGGTGTTGACGCCTTCGGCTTCGAGGACATCTTTGAGATAATGTCCGAACATATCATTGCCGAGTTTGCCTATAAATCCGCTTGAAACGCCGAGTTTTGACGCCATTACAGCGACATTTGCAGGCGCTCCGCCCGGATTTCTCTTATAATAAACGCTTCCGTCATCGGCGGTCACGGAAGTAAAATCAACAAGCATTTCACCTATTGTGATTATATCGGGCATAATATCCCTCCATTGTGTGAATATTTATGACAACGTTAATTGTTCATATATTATCATTGAATTTAGTATAACACATATCATAAAAAATTTCAATATTAAATTTTATTTTTGTGCGTTTTTTAGGTAAAGATGCTGGAATTTGAGGAAAAAATAAGGCGGGAACATTTTTTGTTCCCGCCTTATGATAATTTTTTACATAACCAGCTTATCGAGCTTGTATCTGTCAAGGGAAGCCTGATTTACATTGACGTCCTGCTCGGCGATCCAGCCGCTGACCATTTCGTCAAATTCGTCGTCCTTGAGTGCATGGCGTGCTGATTCCGAACTGTTTTCAAGATATTCCGGATCGGCAAACAGATCCATTTTATTTACAATATAATATGTTTCGTAATCTTCTACAAGAACATAATCGCCGTCGGCAACATCTCCGCTGAATACTTTTTCGATCACTGACGCGGAGGGGGATGATGAATCTTTATTAACGACTATGCCGTAATCAACGGCTTCGGTTTCAGATGTTTCGTCTTCTTCGGGGAAAACGATATCCGCCGCTTCTTCATCGCTGTCCGTTTCCTCTCCGGAAGATGAAAGGGAATTTATGAATCCATCGTATTCTGCGGTTATCGCGTCAAATGTTTCACCGTTTTTAAGGCGTTCGATATATTCTTCCGCCATTTTTTTGCGGTCTTCCTTGTCTGCGGATTTAAGGACGTTTCCTTCGGCGTCTTTCAGATCCATAGCCATATAATTTATACGGGCATTGTTTTCGCTGAGATATGTTTTTATCTCATCTTCGGAGACTTCTTTTTCTCCGCCTTCGCCATAATAATGATCGAATATCGCAAGTTCTTTTTCTCCGTTTATGCCGATATCGATATATGACTGTTTGCTGACGCCGAGAGCTTCATATTGCTCGCCGATGTATTCCCACCATTGTCCGGCAGTTGATTCGGCGATCTTATCCTCGTTGTTCTCAAATGAGAGCCCCAGTTCGTCGAATTTATTCTCGAAAGCAACGTACTCCTGCATATGTTCTACGGCCTTGTCGTTTATCCATTCTTCGGCAGGCTTTTCTTCTATCGTTTCATTCAGGATATCGGTCTCTTCGCCGGTGCTGCCGACGAGAGAATACGCTTCGGACATGGCGGAAGACTGATAGTATATCAGTATGCCGGCACGAAGCTGCGTACCGTCTATTTCTGCGCCCCATGAGGTATCCTTTCCGCAGGAAGCAAGCGAAAAAGTCATAAGCAAAGCGGCTGCGGCAGCCGCAGATCTTTTAAATAAAGACATTGTCATTTGACCTCCGTAAAAATTAAATACAATACATTATACCATATTATTTATATCTTGTCCAGTATTTTTAAAAATTTTTCACAGTATTGCAGTATTTTATAAAAATTTTGAAAAATTACTTGAAAGATAAGAATATTTGTGTTATAATTGTTACCAAAGCATGTTATGCCGCAAATGATCGGCATAAACGGCTGTGTTTTACCGTAATATTTAAAATTTTTGGGAGGGTCTTATTATGAAACTGAAAAAATTGGCTGCTGTTTTAATAACGGCGCTGATGTGTGTAGTTATGCTGCCGGTAACTGCTTTTGCGGCACAAAGCAAGGGCATAACTCTTGACAAAACGAGCATTTCGCTTTCGGTAGGGAAATCCTACACTCTGAAGCGCACGGTAACAGGATTTAAAAGCGCTACAGTTACATGGAAAAGCTCAGACAGCTCGGTAGCTTCCGTTTCAAAAGGAAAAGTAACCGCCAAAAAGGCAGGTTCGGCAGTTATTACTGCGGCGATCAAGGGTACAAATTACAAAGCTACCTGCAAGGTAACGGTTAAAAAAGCCTCGTCGGGCAAAAACACTTCGTTTTCTTCACTGAATAAATTTGCAGCGTCCGATCTTGACAGCCTGACTTATAAAACGATCTCCGCCAAGAAAAGCAATCTTTATGATTATGTCACAAGTCTTTCCGGCGCCGATTCGATCTATCTTGACGCCGAAACGACCGACGGTTCTGTAACAATGACAATGGCTTGCGATGATAAGGGCAACATTTCTCTGAGTTATGATATGGACGGCGAAAAATTCAATGTGATGATAAAGAACCAGAAATTGTATATACTTGATCCGGCTACTAAGACAGGTCTTTACACAAAACTGGATAAGAGCGGTTTGGAAGAGTACAGCGAATCAATAAAAGAATCATTTGAAGAATTGTCATCGTTTAATGCGTCCGATCTTTCTCCGAACGAAAAGATCAAAACCTGTACGGTATCTATTGCCGGTAAGGATTATACCGTTGAAAGAGAAGGGGACGAATGTGTTCTGTTTAAAGATGACGGTTCTATGTATGCGATAATAAGCGGCGATAAGTCGAAAGATGTAAATGTTCTTATAATAAACGAGTATTCAAAGAATGTTCCTTCCGGTTCCTTCAATATCCCCAAAGGATATGAGCTGACCGATCTGGACGAAGCGCTGAGTTCTTACGCAAAGTAAAGTATGAGATCCATTTCCGCACATCAGATAAATGTGCGGAAATGTTTTTATTACGGCAAAATATAATGCGCCGCCTTTTCAATATTTTTCAAGGACTGTTCCGGGGTAATAATGTTCAAGGATATCCTCGAAGCTGCTGCCGGCTTCCGCCATGGAATTTGCGCCGTACTGGCTCATTCCCACGCCGTGGCCATAACCCTTGGTGGTAATGCAGAATTCCGATTTTTCGGCATCGTATGACAGCATAAAATTTGCCGAACGGAGCGAAAGCATATCCCTGAACTCCATACCGGTCATCTCTTTGCCGCCGGCGGTGATTTTTGTTACCGTTCCGGAAAAGCTTGTCTCGTCTATGGAAAACCAGTTTTCGGCATCGCCGGAAAAGTCCGCTCCGGAAAGTCTGTTTTCCGTCAGTCTGCGCAGCTCATCTGCGGAAAATATTTTTTCTTCGAGATAGGACGGTGAATTTTCATCGCTTTTGCTTTCCACCGGTATAAGATAATCTACCGGACTGCCCCATACTGTTTCGGCGCTTTCGGTGCGGCCGCCCGACATGGAATGGAAAGCCGCTACTATGGGTTCACCGTTGTAGACAAGTATCAGTCTGTCTGTAAGATCGGCGGCTTCTTCCGCCTTGGCAAGATATGTTTCATATCCGCTGCCGTAAAATTCCTTAGCCTGTGCAGGCGTGAAATATGCCTGATATTTCGTGCTGTCGTTGGATATATCCGCTCCCATAAGCTCCGGAGAGGGAGAAATGCGCTGCTTTTCACACTGGCGGAAGGCATATGTCCTTGCTGCGACAGCCTGTGCTTTCAGCGCCTCAATGCCGTATGTAGGCGGCATTTCCGCAAGAACGGCGCCTACTACATAATCCCTCATCGGGATATCGTATACCAGACCGCTCGTAAAATCAAGAACTTTTATTTTTTCGTCCTCGGTGCCGGAAGCCGGCTCTTTATTTTCCGGTCCGGTCATATCCGCTGCCGGTAAAGGCGCGTATGTCTTGTCCGGTTCGGCAAAGCTTTCCGATACTTCCGGAAGTTCGTCCGCCTCCGGCGAAAAAAGCGCCAGCGCCGGTATGGCAGCGAGCAGGAACGCAAATATCCCTGCGATCTTGATGATCTCCTTCATAATATTTCCATCCTTTCTGTGCATATTTTTTACCGTATGATCCGGAATATGCTTTTTTGATCTTTATTTTTTTCGATTTGAATAATTATTTTTAAAAATTCTTGACAATAGCGGCTTATTGATGTAAAATAAATATATATGTGTTTTTTTATTGATGATCACGTCAGCCCAAAAACACCTCCGGCTCTCAAAGAGCGTATATAAAGATCCTGAACCAATGGTACAGCGCCGTGCCGCGTTCCCAGATAATGCTGGGAACAGGTGCAGTATGGGCGCAGACTATGGTCAAACAGTCAAGGAGGTCTTTATTTTGAATACCGTCAACTACAATAAGGCTGCTTTTCAAAGTTTATGCGATGAATTTGTAAAAAATAACAGGATAGCCCCCGAACTTTATGAAAAATATCAGGTCAAAAGAGGCCTGAGAAACAGTGACGGCAGCGGCGTCGTTGCCGGCATAACAAATATATGCAACGTTCACGGCTACATAGTAAATGAAGGTGAACGCGAACCGGTACACGGTGAGCTCATATACAGAGGCTATAATATAAACGATATAATCGCCAATACTACGGGAAAAGACCGTTTCGGATATGAGGAAACAGTTTATCTGCTGCTTTTCGGGGATCTTCCTACGGCTGAACAGCTGAAGAATTTCAATGAGATGCTTTCCGAATTCAGGGAGCTGCCCGCCGGTTTTTCCGAGGATATGATATTTAAAGCGCCGTCAAGGAATATAATGAATAAAATGGCTCGTTCGGTGCTTGCGCTTTATTCCTATGAGGAAGATCCGGAAGATCAGAGCCTTGAGAAGGAACTCCTGAGAGCTGTGGCGATCATAGCGCGGCTCCCTTCCGCGATGGTGGATTCCTACCAGATAAAGCGCAGGGTATTCGACCATGAGAGCCTGTATATGCACCCGCTCAATCCCGACGAATGTACGGCTGAGAGTATCCTTTCAACGCTGAGACACGACAGGGTATATACAAGGGAAGAAGCCAAACTGCTTGATCTTATGCTTATAATACATGCCGAGCATGGCGGCGGAAACAACTCGACGTTTACATGCCGGACACTGACTTCGTCCGGTACGGACGCTTATTCCGCCTATTCGGGAGCGATCGGTTCCCTTAAAGGTCACCGCCATGGCGGAGCTAATTTCAAGGTCATAAATCAGCTTGAAGAATTCAAGGAAAATATCGCTCACTGGGATAATGACGGCGAAGTTGCCGATTATCTTGCAAAGGTCATCAGAGGCGAGGCGGGAGACGGTACGGGTCTTGTTTATGGAATGGGCCACGCTATCTATACGCTTTCCGATCCGAGAGCGGTCATACTGAAGGAAAATGCCATGAAACTGGCGAAGGGCACCGAGTTTGAAAAGGAATTTATGCTCCTTGACGCCGTTGAAAGGCTTACTCCGGAAGTCTTTGCGTCGGTAAAGGGAAATTCAAAGGTAATGTGCGCCAATGTGGATCTGTATTCCGGTCTGGTGTACAGAATGCTGAAAATTCCCGCAGAACTCAATACGCCTATGTTTGCGGTATCACGTATTGCCGGTTGGTCCGCTCACAGGATAGAGGAACTTATCACCGGCAAAAGGATCATACGTCCCGCCTATAAGGCGATCGCTAAAAGACGTAAATATATCCCTCTCGAAGAGAGATGATATGTTTATATATATTCTTGCCGGCAGATACCGGTCTTGTTCCAATAAATTAATTTATAAGGGGATATGGACATGAGTAAACCAAATAAACCTTACAAGCAGTCAAAGGTAGTGCTTGACAAAAAGTTGTCGCTTCCGCTTTACCTGCTCACTATGGTGTGCGCTGTTGCGGCAAGAACGGCTCAGCTGCAAACCAACGTCAATTTTGCTTCCGGGAAGTACATCGATCCTTCCGTCGGAAAGAATTATACGCTGTGGGTATTGATAATAGGATTTGTTCTTACGGCTCTGGTGCTCATTTTCGGAGAGTCAAGGGACAAGGTAGTCGATTCCTGCATACTTCTCAATCCTATGAGGCTACAGTCGGATAAGCTCAATTCCAAGATATCTACAAAGGCGGGAGCCGTTATGCTCATAATGGCTTTCCTCATAGTTTTTGATATCTTCCTTGATCTGTCAAAGGTCGCAAGCGTAAATATGGAGTTGTCAACTGAGGACGATCCGGTGTTTATCTTTGCCGGCATACCGGTCCTTGAATGGTTCGTTTACGCCATGGCTATTGTGTCCGTTGTAACATTTATAACTATGGGCATCAACATAATAAGAGGAGACGGTCTGTCAAAAGGAAACTGCGTATTTCTGTCTGCTTTTGCCGTATGGAAGCTGCTCCAGATATTTGATATGATCGGCAAGTATCAGATCATAGGCATATATTCCGAAAAGGTATATATAATGTTCACGGCAATGTCGTCGGCTGCATTCTTTATATGCGCCGCAAAATTGTTCGGCGGCTTTGAAAAGAAGCATACGCGCTTCTGGGTAATTATGTTCGGTTATATGTCCTCGATCTATGCGGCGGTATCCACTATCCCAAGGTATATAATCTTCTTTACAAAGAGCTTTGATGACAGATTTGGCATGGAAACACCTGCTACAGCCGATGTGGGACTGATATTTGCAAGCATTTCCATAGTAGTCGTTTTCTGGAGCGCATATGTTTACAAGGATATGCCTAAGCTCGACCTCAAGGGCAAGAGCCGTTGGAAGGGCATTTCCGTTACGGAAGAAGAAATGGAAATGAAGTCTATTGAAGACGATCAATAATAACAGCGGCGCACACTTTTTCGACGCATACCTATGCCGCCGCTTATGAACGGAAGTTTTCGGCGCGCGGGAGGAACGTTGTTCTGCCGTGCGCCTTTTTGTGAAAGGAGCGGCGGAAATGAAAAGTATACTTAAAAGATTATTTCCTGCCGCATTGTCACTGGCGCTTACTGCTTGTTCCTTCGGAAGTTCGGTGGATACCCTTCTTACTCCGCCTAAGCTTTCCGAAGAACAAAGGGAAGTTTATGACGCTCTTATAAAAGCAGTGGGAAACGATATCCGATTGCAGTATCCGCGTGCCGGTGAGAACCGTTCCGCTTTTGTGTTTGCGGATATAGACGGCGAACCCGAAGAAGAAGCCATTGTCTTTTACGAAAAAGCCGGCGAGACCGACGGCACAGGAAACGTAAGGATAAATATAATAGACCGCGACGCAGACGGCAAATGGTACAGTGTTTACGACCATGCCGGAATGGGTACGGGCATAGAGCGGGTAATATTTTCCGATATAGGCGGTTCGGGGACAATAAGCATGATGATAGGATACAGTCTGCTTTCCGGAGAAAAGAATGTTACCGTCTACAGCTACAGCGGAGGAATACTTTCGGCTGATTATTCCGATAGCTATAACACGATGTTCGTCACTGACATTGACCGCAGCGGTTCAGCTGAACTTGTTCTCGTGCGCACGGAAACTCCTATACGGAAAGCTTCTCTCAGCCTTATTGCAAGGGACGGCGCTGACGGGAGCGTAAGCGAAACGGGCAATATCGCTCTTGACAAAAATGCTGCCGAATTCGTAAATATCGCTTCCGGATATGTCGGTACGGACACGCCGGCTATATTTATCGACGGTCTGTCGGACAGGCAGCTTACTACGGAAATAATTTATTCGGTCAACGATACGCTCAGAAATCCCCTTTATCTGGGCGAATCGTCCATAATCGAAAATACAAGGCGTCCTGCCGGATATCTGTGTACGGATATTGATCTTGACGGCGTTATAGAGATACCCACAAGGTCTCTTTTTCCGGGATATTCCGAAGGATCCGATGATAAAGTATACAGCACGGACTGGAACATACTGGACAATTACAGCATAGCAAAAAAATATACGAGCTATTATGACAGGACCGACGGTTATTGTTTCATCTTCCCGAGCAGGTGGGCGGGAGTGGTCACGGCAAAGGCTGACGCTTCTGCCGGCGCGGTGGTGTTTTACAAATACAACATCGACCTGACCAACAGCACCACGGAACTGATGAGGATAGCTGCGGCGGAAAGATCCGAAACACAGGCGTTTCTTGACGAAGGCTATATGATAATAAAAACTGCGAATAATATGAATTATCTTGTAAAATGTCCGGATATTGACGATGAACCACTTATCCTTACGGGTACAGAAATAAGCAATAATTTCTATGTTATGATATGAACCGGAGATATTCCGGATCTGAAAGGCGGGATATTTATGAAACGTATTCTTGTTTGCGAGGACGAGGACGTTATACGCGACTTTGTGGTCATAAATCTTAAAAGAGCAGGTTATGACGTTGTGGACGTGAACTGCGGAGAGGACGCCCTCAAAGTATTTGACAGCGAGCGCGGAGAATTCGATGTGGCGCTTCTGGATATAATGATGCCGGGTATCGACGGCTTTCAGGTCTGCAAGGCTCTCAGAAAAAGAAGCAGTACGCTCGGTATAATAATGCTTTCTGCCAAAACGCAGGAGATGGATAAGATAAGCGGACTTATGATAGGCGCTGACGATTACATAACAAAGCCTTTTTCACCGTCCGAACTTACCGCACGCATAGACGCCGTATGCCGCAGAGTCGATATGAGCGTTGCAAAGGATTATGAATACGAGCCGACTATAGAATCCGGTCCTTTTGTATTGAATTTGAAAAGCCGCACGGTCGCAAAGGACGGAGTTCAGATAGATCTTACACAGGTAGAATATCAGATACTTGAGTATTTTATGAACAACGCCGAGACGGCTCTGGACAGAAGTTCGATACTTACTCATATCTGGGGCGACAACTATTACGGCGACGACAAGATAGTTGATGTGAACATAAGACGTATAAGAATGAAGATCGAGGACGAACCTTCACATCCAAGATATATTTCAACGATATGGGGCTTTGGGTATAAATGGTCTGTAAAGCCTGACGCCGATGATGAATAACCGGATCTTCCTGTGAGGAGGGACATTCTTGAGCAGACTCACAATTACAAGGCGGTGGCTGGTGAACAATCTTGGCGTTATCTCGGCAATGCTCTTTGCCATCGTCATAGGCGGGATACTTTTTGTGCGCAGCTATTACTACAGCGCGGCAAGGCAGTATCTCACTTCAAGAATGAATATGGTGTCAAGTATCCTTCAGAGGTCGTATAACGATCCGTCGGCGAGCTTTTCGTCCGAAGTAAGGTCGGTAACGGTGAACTGGTCGGAAAAAGACAAGACGGAAATAATGGTCGTCGGAAACAAGGATAATATAGCTCTTACATCGTCCGGATTTGTTCCGGCGGAAAGCCTTGACAGCATGACGGATTATACGCAGGCTGTTTCAAACGGCGCCAACGGATATTATACCGGAAAAATTTCAACGGGAGAACATATAATGGCGGTATGCGTGCTGCTGCCGGAAAATGATTCCGGATATTCGGCAATAAGGCTGGTCTCATCGCTGGAGGCGGTGGACAGGCATATTTCAGCCATATCGATAATACTTGTTATAGGCTGCTCCGCCGTTCTTCTTATGATGATACTTTCCGGACTTTATTTCGTTAAATCCATTGTTATCCCTGTGCGGCAGATAGGTTCAACGGCAAGAAGATATGCTATGGGCGATTTTTCCGTGCGGATAACAAAGAAAAATGACGATGAGATCGGCGAGCTTTGCGATATAGTAAACCATATGGCAAGCGAACTGGCTTTGTCGGAATCCATGAAGAATGAATTTATTTCCAGTGTTTCTCACGAACTGAGAACGCCGCTCACGGCTATAAAAGGCTGGGCGGAAACTATCGGAAGTATGCCTGAGGACGCAGAGACTGTAGCCAAGGGAATGAGGGTAATAGGCAGCGAAAGCGAGAGACTTTCGCAAATGGTGGAGGAATTGCTGGATTTTTCAAGAATGCAGAACGGACGGTTCTCGCTGAATAAGACAACGATGGATATTCTCGCCGAACTTGGGGACGCTGTGCTTATATATGCGGAAAAAGCAAGGAGCGAGGGCATTGAAGTCATATATGACGAGCCGGATATGCTACCGTTCGTATTCGGAGATAAAAACCGCCTGCGTCAGGTGTTCATCAACGTTATAGACAATGCTATAAAATATTCGGACAAAGGCGGAACGGTGACGGTAAAGGCGCTTATGTCCGACGCGGATACTATACAGATAGATATTTCGGATACGGGCTGCGGTATAAGTCAGCAGGATCTTCCTAAGGTGAAGACAAAATTCTATAAAGCCAATCATACCAGACGCGGCAGCGGGATAGGTCTTGCGGTCGCCGATGAGATAATCGCAATGCACGGAGGAAGTCTTGATATTGCGAGCGAACAGGGAAAAGGCACAACGGTAACCATAAAAATACCGGTCCAGAAAAATTGATACGCACATATTCAGAAAGGAAGATCCGATGAGCGGAGAAAATGAATGTAAAAAAGAATGTTTCAAGTCCAAAATAGGAGGTCAGGCTCTTATCGAGGGCGTTTATATGAGAGGTATAACCACTGCGGCGATGGCGTGCAGACTGCCTGATGGGACGATAGATGTTGAACAGTGGGCTGTCCGCAACGGAAAAGATGCTCCGTGGTACAGAAAAACACCGTTTATACGCGGCTGTATAAACTTTGTTTCAAGCCTTGCGGAGGGCATACGCTGCACTATGAGATCTGCCGAAAAGCAGATAGACGATGATGAAGAGGACAGCGAAGAACCGAGCAAGTTCGAGCAGTGGCTTACCGATAAATTCGGAGACAAACTGGTCAATGTGGTCATGATAATTTCCGTAGTGATAGCATTGGCATTCTCACTGATAGTTTTCAAGGGCGGTCCTATACTTGTTGCCGATCTTATCGAAAAGGCAGGCGCTCCGGAATCGGTCCGTCCGGTAGCGGAAGGCTTTGTAAGGCTTTTCCTTCTGGTGGGGTATATGTATGCCATATCTTTTATGGGCAGCATAAAAACGCTTTTCAGGTATCATGGCGCAGAACATAAGACGATCGCCTGTTACGAAGCCATGGAAGAACTTACGGTGGAAAATGTCCGCAGACATACAAGATTTCATCCGCGCTGCGGAACAAGTTTCATTCTTATCGTATTGATAATAAGCTTCATAGTGGGCATATTCCTTCCGAGGGGAAATATGTGGATACGATTTGGAGTGCAGATGCTCTGCCTTATTCCGGAAGCGTCGATCGCATACGAGATAATCAAGCTTGCCGGACGCTATGATAATATTTTTACTAAAATAATTTCTGCACCGGGATTATGGCTGCAAAGGATCACCACCAAAGAACCGGACGACAGACAGATCGAAGTTGCGATCGCCGCGCTTACCCCGTGTCTGCCTAAGGAAGGCGAAGAGGATAAGTGGTGATATTTCCGGCAGGAAGGCGTTCAAGATCGGCGATCCACCTGCGGAAAAGAAAATTTCAAGCAATTAATTAGGGGCAGCTATTTACAAATCATAAAAAATAGTGTATAATAATTGTCTGAGATGTTATACGGATCAAATACCCATACAGCCGGTCACGGCTGCTCGAATAAGACGGGGCAGAGCCCTTATTGAAGGAAGATATATATGCGTGTTATAACAGGCTCTGCAAGAGGACGCAGGCTCAGAACGCTTGACGGTATGGACGTAAGACCTACAACGGATAAAGTAAAGGAAGCTGTATTTTCGATAATACAGTTTGATATCGAAGGCTCTGCGGCGCTGGATCTGTTTTCCGGCTCAGGTCAGCTTGGCGTGGAAGCTCTTTCAAGAGGAGCGGCAAGCTGTGTTTTCGTTGACAGCAGCAGGGCTTCTATGGAAGTTACAAAAGAAAATATCACGGCTGCCGGATTCAGGGACAGTGCTGAAACAATAAATTCGGACGGGATAAATTACCTCAGGATGTGCAGGAAGACGTTTGATACAGCGTTTCTTGATCCGCCTTACGGAAAGGGTCTTATCGAACAGGCAATGCCGCTTCTGGCAGGTCATATGTCGGAAAGAGGCGTTATAGTCTGCGAACATGAAAAAGGTCTTGAACTTCCCGCAAATTTCGGTAAAATGATAAAGAAGAAAACCTACAGATACGGAAAGACCGAGGTCACAGTCTACAGAGCGGAGAATTCTGACGAACTTTAAAATATACGGTATTTCCGGCGGATATGAGGTGCAAAATGAATAAAAGAATAGCTGTATGTCCCGGAAGTTTCGATCCGGTGACTTTCGGACACAGGGATATTATACAGAGGGCGTCCGCTCTTTTTGACAAGGTAATAGTCCTTGTTTCGGTAAACGCTCTTAAAAATCCGATCTTCACTGCCGTTGAAAGGGTAAGGCTGATCGAAAAAGTGACTTCCGATCTTGATAATGTTGTGATCGACATATGGGACGGGCTTCTTGCCGATTATGTCAAGCAGGTAGGCGCTTGCGCGATAATAAAAGGACTGCGCGCGGTCACGGACTTTGAATATGAATTCCAGCAGGCTCTGGCAAACAAGATACTTTATGACGGCGCAGAGACTGTGTTCCTTACAACAAGTTCGGAAAATATGTATCTTTCATCCAGTGTTGTGAAGCAGATAGCTTCATTCGGCGGGGATATAAGTCACTTTGTTCCCGAATGTATCCTTGAGGATATAAGATCAAGGCTGATGAAAAAGTAAATAAACAATTAAATAGAAAGGATTGGTAAAAATGATAATTGATGATATTCTTGATATGATGGACGACCTTCTTGATAATGCTACGGCGGTACCCTTCTCGGTGAAAAAATCTATTCTTGACGCCGATCAGATGAGAGATTATATCAACGAGATGAGACTTAATCTTCCTCAGGAGATAAAGCAGGCGAAAATGATCGTCCGCGACCGTCAGACTATAATTGCCGATGCAAATAAGGAAGCAGATACGATCATCAGACGCGCAGAGGACAGAGCAAAGGTCATCGTTTCAAACGACGAAATAACAAAAGCAGCAAAAGCAAGGGCTGCCGAGATAATTACTCAGGCTCAGACAAAGGCAAAGGAATTCAAGAGTGCGGCAAGCAAATTTGTTGACGACATACTCGTTGAAACGGAAGAATCGCTCCAGTCAAGTCTCAGCGAGGTCAGAAAGAAGAGACAGGCAGTAAAGATGGCTCCTTCCGCGGCACAGACGGCAAATCAGCAGACCAAACAGCAGTAATGCATATAAATGCGAGCAAGCTATGCGGTCGAACGCTTTATGCGTTAGGAAAGTCCGGGCATCACAGAGCAGGGTAGCTGCTAACGGCAGCCGAGGGCGACCTTAGGGACAGTGCAACAGAAATATACCGCCGGAGCTATCTCCGGTAAGGATGGAAAGGCGAGGCAAGAGCTCACCGGAGTATGGGAGACCATACTGCCATGTAAACCCTACCCGATGCAACGTCTTATTGGAACAGTGCGTTATTGTCTGCTCGGCAGGCGTACTGTAACGACGGCTTGAGCGTTTCGGCGACGATACGCCCAGATAGATCTCCGCACACGACAAAACCCGGCTTATCGGCTTGGTCGCATTTGGAAATTATTCCTCCGTTCCGTTTTATACGGACGGAGGCTTTTTATTTTTACTGTATCTTTACTGTTTCCTTAACCGTTTTCTTTACCAGTGTGTGATATTATCGGTTATGCAAGGATATTACAAAATAGTAATGTTTTGTAATATCCGGCGAGGGACATCCTTCCGGAAGAGATGTATAATTTTTAGTGTTGAGAGTTGAGATATAAAAGTTTAACGCCGGAAATGATCCCATTGAGCGGCTGCATATTTTAACAGTTGAAATTTACAGTACAATATGCTTTTGCTTTGCGATGTTTGTATAAAAACAACAATTGACAAAGATCTGATTTAATTGTATAATTGTATTAGATTTATAGTACAATGTGATAGTTTTGTGAAAACTATTGACAATACAGTTAATGCGTGATATTATATGATGTATAGTATTGTGCTTGAAATTTTCTGTGAAAGGATAATTTTTATGAAAGCAAAAAAAATAATAATCCCAATTGCCGTTATTGCCGGAATAGCCGCAATAGGCGGGGGAATTATCGCCCTCGGAAATGCGGCGTCCAATGTAACATATGCTGAGACGGTACAGATCAGCAGAAAGACCCTTGAGGACAGGATATCCGTCAACGGAACGGTGGAAAGCTCGGAAAAGAAAAATGTTTACGCGGAATTAAGTTATCCGGTGGAAAAGATAAATGTTTCCGTTGGGGATATTGTCAAAAAGGGGGATATCCTTTGCACTATAGATACGGAAGAACTTCAGCAGCAGATCCTTCAGCAGCAGGCGACCGTAGATAACAGCGGAGTGAATTCGGATTATAACCTTTCGGAGGCGGAAAGACGTTATCAGGAGGCGCTTGACGAATACAACAACGGGGAAAATTCACTTATACTGAATGCAAAAAAAGCTCTCGAACAAGCCGAAAGATCTCTCGATGATGCAAAACGTCAGCAGTCGTTAGGCAAGGAAACGACGCTTCCTTCAAACGCACAGAATGCCGACGCCTCGCTGGAAAACGCCAGAATGGCTTATGAAAACAGCAAAAAAGCTTACGAAGATGCAGAAAAAGCGCTTGATCCGGATAATTATCCCGCTGATGTAAAATTGATAAAAGAAAAACTGGACGAAGCTAAGGAAATGCTTGACAAAGTAGAAAAGGAAAAGTACATTTCCGAGATCGAAAGAGCAAAGATCGAATATGAGGACGCACGTCAGCAATATAACAGCGCGCTTGCGCAGCAGGACAGCGTTGACAATACGTATCTTGAAGATCTGAGTAATGATCTTGCCAATAAAAAAATGGCGTATGAAGCCGCCGTCCAGAAATATGACGAGGAAACTCTAAAGGAGCAGGTGCGTTCGCTCCAGACACAATATGATTCGGCGGTGGAATCGCTTGAAAAAGCACGTGACAGCGCAAAAATAAATATGGATAATGCCAAGCTTTCTTACGATAACGCCGCTGCGGGCCGTGATAATGTTAATAAACAGAATGAAGGAACAGAGGAAAATTACAGCATAGCTGTAAAAAATGCTGAGGAAGCCCTTGAAAATGCACGCAGCGATTATGATCTTGCAGTACGGCAGGCTGAAACGGAACTTTCGTCCCTTAAAAAGGCGGCTGAACAGCAGAGGACCGTTTCGGGGCTTAACGACCCGCAGGTGATAATCCTTGAAAATCTTAAAGAAAAATTGAATTCAGCGGTCGTAACGGCTCCGTGCGACGGAATTGTGACTGCCGTAAATACCGAAGAAGGAGCTATGGCTGCGGGAGCATTGTTCACAATAGAAAATATTGATGATCTCAAAATTTCAGCCGCTGTGGGGGAATATGATATCCCATACATAAAAGAGGGAATGGATACGGTGATACGCTGCGACGCTCTCGGAGACGATGAGTTCAGCGGCAAGGTCACAGAGGTGTCAAAAACTCCTGTTTCTTCCGCAGTTTCCGCACAAACGGGAACAAATTATAAAATAGAAGTCAGCATTGACAAAGGCGATGAAAGAATACTTGCAGGAATGAGCGCAAAACTCAATATTATAAGCAGCAAAAAAGACGGCGCGCTTACCGTAACGTATGATGCGCTTACTGCCGATGAGGACGGAAATGACGCTTTGTTCATTGCCGAAAAGGGAGATGACGGGGTATACAAAGCAAGGCTTGTACCGGTAGAGGTAGGAATGGAAACGGATTACGAGATAGAAGTCATATCCGACGAGCTTAAAGAGGGTATGTATGTTCTTACGGACACTTCTACGGTCATTGACGGAAGCGTGGTAATGATAGACGAATCGGAGGCGCAGGAGGAATGAGCGGCAGACCTGTCATTACTATGAAAGGTATCGTAAAAAGCTTCTATATCGGTACGCCGAACGAGCTGGAAATACTTCATGGGCTGGATATAGAAGTTCCCGAAGGACAGTTCGTGTCTATCGTAGGCGCGTCGGGTTCAGGCAAGTCAACGCTTATGAATATCATCGGAGCGCTGGACAGGCAGACGTCCGGTCAATATATCCTTGACGGAATAGATGTAGCAAAACTGGACGATACCGAACTTTCAAAAATACGCAACAAGAAGATCGGGTTCGTATTCCAGACATTCAATCTTATTGCAAGGACGTCGGCAATAAAAAATGTGGAACTTCCTATGCTTTATGCCGGAGTGCAGTCGAAGGAACGTTCAAAACGTGCCAAAGAACTGCTTGAAACGGTGGAAATGTCTGACCGTGCGTCCCATATGCCAAATGAACTTTCGGGAGGTCAGAAACAGCGCATCGCAATTGCGCGGGCTATGGCAAACGATCCTGCCATAATACTTGCCGATGAACCGACCGGAGCGCTGGATTCCAAAACGGGACGGCTGGTAATGGATATATTTCATAAACTCCACAAGGAGCAGGGCAAGACGATCGTTCTGATAACTCATAATCCGGAACTGGCGGCGGAAACGGACAGGATAATAACCCTTTCTGATGGCAGGATCGTCGGTGACAGACTTTCCGGCGGGGAGGGCGAGCAGGTATGAATTTAGGCGAAAATATCAAAATGGCATTTTCCTCCCTGAGAGCGAACAAAATGCGTGCTGTTCTTACTATGCTGGGAATAATAATAGGCATAAGCTCGGTAATAATGATCGCTACAATGGGCAATATCATGGAAAACAGCGTTATGGACATATTCAATTCGCAGGGCGGTTCAAACCTTGTAGGATTTCAGATAACAATGAAGCGTGACGCGGTAAGGAATTATTATTCGACCGATGACCTTATCAAAGAGGAAATGATAAAAAAAGTCGGTGAACGTTTTGCCGATGATATAGACGTTATTTCCGTAAGTTCCGGTTCGGACGACGCTTCTATGAGATTTCGCAGGGAAGATCTTGATCTGGTAGTATACGGGGTAAATCCCGGTTATATACGCCAGTCTATGACGGAAGTTATAGCAGGAAGATATATTACCGAAAAAGATGTTGAAAAACGCGGAAATGTCTGCGTTATCAGCGACAAGCAGGCGGAAAAGCTTTACGGAAGTCCCCGTGAAGCACTGGGAAAAACGCTGTCGTTCAATATGAACGGAACAAGCTGCGATCTTACTGTTGTGGGGATATATGAATACAAACTTACCGGTCTTATGAGCGCGATGGTCAATATGGCTGGCGAAGACTGGAACAATGAGGTATACATTCCTTATACGACTTTTGCCAAATTAGAAAATACGACAAATATTTCTTTCTTTTACTTTTATGTTAATATCAACAACGGAGTAAATGCCGAAAAATTTGCTTCAAACGTTCGTGATTACATGAACAACCGTTGGTATCGTGACAACGACAGTATAGAGATATGGTATCAGACGGGCGAGTCGCAGATGTCTATGATGAGCGAGGTAATGGGAATAATATCAACGGTGATCTCGGTAATTGCCGGAATATCACTTCTTGTAGGCGGCATAGGCGTTATGAACATAATGCTTGTTTCGGTAACTGAGCGTACCCGCGAGATAGGCGTCCGCAAGGCTTTAGGCGCTCCCAACGGGGCTATACGGAGCCAATTCATCATAGAATCGGTCATAATATGCCTTATCGGAGGGATAATAGGCATAATACTCGGCATACTTCTCGGAAATGTTGCGGGCATTATCATCGGAACAATGGCATCGCCTTCTGTAGGTTCAATAATACTGGCGGTCTCATTCTCTATGGCAATAGGAGTGTTCTTCGGATATTATCCTGCGAACCGAGCCGCTAAACTCGATCCTATCGAGGCTCTGAGATATGAATAAGGATACCGCTTTTACCCGCCGCGTATTTGGGATATCCTTCAAAAATAAAAATATTAAAAATTTATCTATTGACAAATAATATTCTCTGTGCTATAATTACTTCAATATCAAAATGCGCTGACAGGAATAAAAACCGTTTGGATTTTTCACAGAGAGCCGCCGTTTGGTGCAAGGCGGTAAAAACTTACGGTCATAACTCGTCCTTGAGCAGTCCGCTGAAAGTTTTTCGCAAGTAGGCAGGAACGGGTTCTCCCGTTACAGAGATACGCATTGGATATCATTTTGGATTGAGATGCGGCGAGGTGCGGACAATGCTGTCCGAACAAGAGTGGTACCGTGGAAGTTATGCTTTCATCTCTTTATGAGATGAAAGCTTTTTTATTTCCCGAAAAAGTCCTTTTCTTATACCGGTATCCGACTGTAAAACGCAGTGATCGGCAAAATTCTGCGCGCGAAGTTTTGCCGGATCTTTATGCGGGATATGTTGGGTTTGCGTATTTCCGCCGCAAAAAAGATTGAAAGGAAAGATGATAATGAAAAATTACGAACGCTATCAGAAACGCTACTTTATGCCGCCGGAGCCTTGTTATGACTGGGTGAAAAACGAAAAGATCGAAAAAGCTCCGATATGGTGTTCCGTTGACCTCAGGGACGGAAATCAGGCGCTTATAATACCTATGTCCCTTGAAGAAAAGCTGGAATTCTGGAAATATCTTGTACGGATAGGATTCAAGGAAATTGAGATCGGATTTCCGGCAGCAAGCGATACGGAGTTTGAATTCTGCCGTACTCTTATTGAAAAGGATCTTATTCCCGACGATGTTACGATACAGGTGCTGACGCAGAGCCGTGAACACATAATCGCAAAGACCTTCGAGGCTGTCAGGGGCTGCAAGAACGCTATTGTTCATCTTTACAACAGCACTTCGGTAGCACAGAGAGAACAGGTATTCCGCAAATCAAAACAGGATATCATAGAGATCGCAGTTTCCGGAGCAAAGCTTTGCAAGGAGTACCGCGAAAAAACAGAGGGAAATTTCAGGTTTGAATATTCGCCGGAAAGCTTTACCGGCACTGAGCCGGAGTTTGCGCTTGAGATATGCAACGCAGTCATCGACGTATGGCAGCCTTCCGAAAACGATAAGGTAATAATAAATCTGCCTGTTACGGTAGAAGAAAGTATGCCTCATGTTTATGCCTGTCAGATCGAGTACATGTGCAAACACCTGAAAAACCGTGAAGATCTGATAATTTCGCTCCACCCGCACAACGACCGCGGCTGCGGCGTTGCAGATACCGAAATGGGCTTGCTGGCAGGCGCCGACCGTGTTGAAGGAACTCTTTTCGGCAACGGTGAACGCACGGGTAATGTTGATATCGTAACGCTTGCTATGAATATGTTTACTCACGGTGTTGATCCGCATCTTGATTTTTCCAATCTTCCTGAGATCACGGAGGTCTATGAAAGACTTACCCGCATGCACGTCTATGAGCGCCAGCCTTACAGCGGAGCATTGGTATTTGCGGCATTTTCCGGTTCTCATCAGGACGCTATCGCAAAGGGTATGAAATGGCGTGAAGAAAAAGCTCCGGAATACTGGAACGTTCCATACCTTGCCATTGACCCCAAGGACGTGGGAAGAGAGTACGAGGGAGACGTTATCCGTATCAACAGCCAGTCCGGAAAGGGCGGCATAGGATATCTTATGGAGCAGAAATTCGGCATAGATATGCCTCCTAAAATGCGGGAGCATTTCGGTTATACCGTAAAAGGCATTTCCGACCATGCTCATAAGGAGCTTATGCCGGATGAAATATATGATATTTTCAAGGAAAAATATCTTAACAGAACGGACTTCTTTACGGTCGATGAGGCTCATTACGCTCAGAAAAACGGCATTACCGCAACGGTTACTATAATCAAAAACGGTACGGCTATTACCCGTGAAGCATGCGGAAACGGACGTCTTGACGCTGTTTCCAATGCAATAAAGGACGCTCTCGGAATAAATTATGTTATTATGACTTATCAGGAGCATGCTCTTGAACACGGTTCAAGCTCTCAGGCTTCGGCATATGTAGGAATAGAAACGTCGGACGGCATTTTCTGGGGAGCGGGTGTACACACGGATATTATCGTTGCTTCGGTAAACGCGCTTGTTTCCGCAATAAATAACAGCGGACTTTTAAAATAACAAAAGATCGGGAAAGCTCAGCTTTCCCGATCTTTTATATTATTGACACGGTTCAGAATTCAAATAATTCGGTCATTTCAAAGGTAATGTCCTTTAGTGTGAGCCCGCTTTGCCCGAAGTAAAGCCTGCATGCGGTGAACCTTGAGAACATAATGACTTCACGGTCTATGGATACCCATTTTCCGCCTGTGCCGTTGAATGTGTAAACTCCGGTGGGAGTTCCGAGCGTGAACAGGGTAACAGGCATCTGAGCCACTTCTCCGCTGTCTGACTTTGCGGTTATCGTTGCTTTGAATTTTCCTTTGCGGGCGATATCAAGGGCAAATACATAGCTTGCGCCCTTTTCGGTATTTATTCCGTCAAGAGGAATGGTAACGCTTCCGTCCAGTTTATGGAATTCTACGTTTGAAACGTCAAGATCGTCATTTTCATCGGGACGGTTTATTATCTCTATATTGTCGGCAGTGCCGAGGAGACGTTTCATAGCAAGAGTACCCATAAGCATTTTGCAGATGTTCTTTGCATTTCGCTGAAGTTCGCCTCTTGTAAGCGTTCCGTCTGCCAGCGAGGCAAGCGTATTGTCGCCGTGGGTATTTTTTGAACTGTCCGCGCAGACCATATAAACATCATTCTGCGCTCTTGCCATTGAAGCAAAATCGTTGGGATCGGCATTCTTTCCGCGTTCGTTCATCGTAGACCACCAGTCTGTCATTACAAAACCGTCAAATCCCCATTCGCCGCGGAGGATCGTTGTGTTAAGGTCATAACTGCCTGCCGTCCAGATGCCGTTTACCGGACCGTAAGTTGTCATTATCGTGGAAGCTTTTCCATGCTTTACGGCGATCTCAAAACCTTTAAGATAAATTTCCCGAAGCGCCCTTTCGGATATGACGTTATCAACGGTGCGGCGGAGGGTTTCCTGATTGTTGCCGCAGAAATGCTTGATAGTTCCTGTAACGCCTGCGGAATGCATACCTTTCAGTTCGGCCGCAGCCATCATTCCGGTCAGATACGGATCTTCGCTGAAATATTCAAAATTACGTCCGTTCAGAGGGTGACGGTGAATGTTCATTCCCGGACCGAGGAGACAGTCTACCTTGTTTGCTGCCATTTCGATCCCCGTAAACGAGAAAAGTTCTGTGATAAGTTCTTTGTTAAAGGTGCAGGCGATAAGCGTTCCTATAGGAAGGCTGAACGCCTTTGTTCCGCAGTCAAGTCTCATTCCGGAAGGGCCGTCGTCACAGCAGCCGGCAGGTATGCCCAACGCTTCAAGATGTTCCGAAACTCCTCCGAAAGCGGCAGCCGTTCCTGCGGTAACACGGGGGCTTCCCATTCCTTCGCCGCGGATAATGCAGGCAAGATCGTCATCGGTGAGCTGGGCTATGAATTCGTCCATGGAATTTTTTCCGTTCATAACATCGGCAAGCTTTATTCCTTTGTCTTCCGTCTGCGTGATCTCAGCGGGAAGGTTTTCTTTGCGGCGTAAATACATATCCGTTTTTGCGGAAGGAACGTTTTCCATAACGATCTTGCCGCCGCTGTTTTTCATTCTTTCAAACTCAAGAACGGGAGCATATGCTTCGGAAAGTTTTTCTACGGCAATAGTTTCAGGTATCTCAAAGCTGTAGACACATTCTGAGGATCTTACGTCCGTTCCCGCAAAAATTTTATATTCTCCCGCTTCGAGAACGTAACAGTGCGCGTATCCCGACGCTCCCGAATCATCGTAAGATGCAAGAACGTAATACGGAATATAAAATATGATTTTCTGGTCTTTACCGGGAGCAAGTTTTTCTGTCTTTGCAAAATCGCAGAGAACTTTTGCAGGCTTGCCCAGTTTTCCCTGAGCCGCTTCGCAGTATATCTGAACGACTTCTTTTCCCGCGCATTTGCCTGTGTTTTTTACCGAAATATCGAGACGTACATTTTCGTTATCGCGGCAAGCGGAAAGTGTTTTTATTTCAAAATCAGTGTAAGAAAGTCCGAAGCCGAAGGGGTACAGCACTTTGTCCTGCGCAAAAGTTTCAAAATAGCGGTAGCCGACGTAAATATCCTCGGTATAGAAATTTCTTTCCTTATCGCCGAAATAGGGGTGAGACGGATAGTCGGAAATGTTTTCCGCAATCGTATCCGCAAGCTTTCCGCTCGGATTTGTTTTTCCGAGAAGAACGTCCGCAGCCGCAAGACCGCCGATCATTCCGCCGTGCCATACATAAAGTACGGCGTCCGGCTCTGTATCACGGACAAATTTCATATCTATGATACCGCCCACATTCAGAACGACAGCCATTTTCTTGAAATTTCTGCGGACTTTTTTCAGCATATCATATTCAAGTTCCGTCAGCAGATATGAGCCGGGCCCATTTTTGCTGTCCAGTTCTTCGCCGGCGGTGCGCCCGATAATTACAAGCGCCGTATCGGAATTTTCCGCAATATGTTTTACAAACTCATCGTCAAGAGGCATTTCTTCCTGTGACCAAGGTTCGTCGCCCCAGCCTTCGCCGTGGCTGAACGGATGTTGTTTTTCCCATTCGGCATAGACGTTTTCAAGCTCTTCGTTAAGTTTTGCGCCGCTTTCTTTAAGACCGTCAACTATGCTCCACACCTTGGAAACATTGACCAGACCGCCTGAGCCTGTCCCGCTTTTGTAATAATTATGCTGTATCCGTCCGAAAACAGCCGTTGCGGAATTTTTGTCAATTGGCAGAACGCCGTTGTTCCTGAGCATAACGATACCTTCCGCAGCAGCCTGACGGGCGGTCTCGGTATATTTGTTCCAATCGAGAATTATCTTTGCCATAAATTATTATCCTTTCCGATCAATATATTTTATCTGCCTTCCATAAAATAGGAAGCTTCCATATCCGCTGTGCTTAATGCAAATGCAAGAGGGAACATTTCAAAGGCTTTGCCTATCTGTCCTTTATCCTCGGTGGAAGAAAAGCCCATATGATATCTTATCGCAAACGCTTCTTCGCGGCTCAGGCGCATAAAACCGCTTATTATGTAGACTGATTTTTCCCCATGGCCATAAGGAAGTTTATCGTCAATGCTGTAATAGGGGACTTTTTCCCATACTCCCTGATCGTTTTTGGAATTGCGGTAATCGGTTTTGTAGAAATTAACTTTGCAGATGTCATGGAGAAGCGCCGATATTGCAATAGTTTCTTCGGAATAATCCATTCCGTAAATTTCCTTTGTCCTTTCTCTTGAAAGATAGTCTTTAAGACAATGATAGACGTTCAGACTGTGTTCGAGCAGACCTCCTTCATAAGCTCCGTGGTAGCGGGTGCTTGCCGGAGCCGTAAAAAAGTCGCTTTTGTCGGACAGAAGGTATTCAAGCAGTTTATCGGAACCTTCTCTTGAAATATTTGTCCTGTAGATCTCAAGGAATTCATCTTTTTTGTTCATAGTTTCCTCCCCGTTATATCGGCAAGTTAAAAATGCTGAAAATAAATTTCTTATTATAAAATAACATTATCCAAAAGATCAGATTATAAGCATAGAATCTCCGAAACTGAAAAATCTGTAACGCTCTTCAACGGCTTTCCTATAGGCATTCATAGTGTTATCATATCCAAGGAATGCCGAAACAAGCATTATCAGCGTGCTTTCCGGAAGATGAAAATTCGTTATCAGCCCGTCAAGGACTTTAAACTCAAATCCGGGATAAATAAATATATCCGTATAACCTTCACAGGCTTTTATTTCCCCGTATTTTGCAGCTATGCTTTCAAGCGTGCGGCAGGATGTAGTTCCCACGGCTATGACACGTCCGCCTTCGGCTTTTGTCCTGCGGATAAGTTCGGCGGTTTCTTCGGGCATATAAAAATGCTCGCTGTGCATTTTATGGTCAATAACATTTTCTTCTTTTACGGGGCGGAAAGTTCCAAGACCGACATGGAGCGTGACATATGCAAGTCCTATGCCTTTGCTGCTTAATTCTTCAAGCATTTCTTTTGTAAAGTGAAGTCCTGCCGTCGGAGCTGCCGAAGACCCCGTTTCTCTTGAATAAACCGTCTGGTAACGTTCCTTGTTTTCAAGCTTTTCGGTAATATATGGAGGCAGCGGCATTTGCCCCACGTCTTCAAGCGCCGTAAAAAAATTCCCTTCGCAGAAAAACTGCACAATGCGATTGCCGCCTTCCACGGTTTCCATTACTTCACAGGTAAGACGCCCTCCGCCGAAAGAAAACTTTGTACCCGGCTTAGCGCGTTTTCCCGGACGTACAAGAGTTTCCCAAAGCTTGTCTCCCTTTTGCTCAAGAAGAAGGAATTCCACAACTGCGCCGGTCTCCTCTTTTACGCCGAAAAGCCTTGCTGGAAGTACGCGCGAATCGTTCATTACCAGCAGATCGCCTTTTTGCAGGAATTTATCAAGATCGTAAAAATGAGAATTTTCCGTCTTTCCCGTTATACGGTCAACTTTTAAAAGCCGCGAATAATTACGCGGTTCGATAGGTGTTTGCGCAATAAGTTCTTCCGGAAGTTCATAGAAAAAATCCGAACGTTTCATTTCTGCGCCGCTTTTTTCAAACTTGACATATCCCAGATCGGAAAGCGCGGCAATAATGGGTCTTGCCCATTCTCCCGCCTTTGAGGAATTGATAACGGTAATATTTACATCGTTTTTTTCGGAAAGAACGTCATGGAGCGCGTCTGCATTTCTGCCAAAATATTCTGGAAACTGCAATTTTTCCGAAATAAGATCGTAAAAGCTGTCCTTGCCGTCAAATTTTTCAAGATCGATTATAATACTTTTCATTCAGGACCGTCCTTAATAAAGCTGAGTAAAGCTTTCATAGTGATCATCTGTATAGAAAATAAGCCCGTCGTTTGAGAAAATAATTCTTTCCGCGCCGCGCGGACCGCCTTCGTAATTCACGTCACATTCGGTATAAGTCCGCCCTTCCGATCCAGGAAGAAGTCCCTCATAGTTTCCGAAACGGTCGCCGCCTATGCTCATACCGTCAGCATATTTCCAGAGATCGCCGCCGCTCCAGCCGAGTTTTTTTGCTTCGGATTTTGTCATAAAATTATCGGGGAGCGTTCCGAAAGTGTGGATATATTCGGCTACGTCCTCCGGTGAAGTATAACTGCCGTCCTTTTCGACCGAGATCTCATCAATATCGCTTTCCGTAACGGTATCCGTATCAGTCGCATCGGTGAATTCCGGTATCTTATCAGAAATAACCGTCCCGGAAGGAGCTTCCGTTTCGTCCGTTGCGGCGGCGGAACTTTCTCCTCCGGCGGAAACTTTGGAAAATTGTTCAGTTTCGTCAGACTGGGAACTATTTGAAACGGTCATATGATCTTCTTCAAGCTCATAATTTACATAAAAGCATGAAGTCAGCATCAAAGCCGAGATCATCAGCGCCGAAAAGATCTTTATATGTTTCATGCGTGAACGTTCCTTTCTTATAATGCACTGGCAAGAGAATATATGATCGAAGGTAAATTGATTTTTTTACGTGATATGATCTTTTATAAAAACGACTACTGTAAATTATATCATATTTATACGGCAAATGTCAATAACAGCGCCCCTTTTGACGATATTTTGCTTATTGTTATGGCTATGTCATAACAAGGAGTTGAGATATAAAGGTTTAACTTCAAACGATAATTTACCACACTAAATATTATCAATAAAAGCTGGTCCAGCGCAGCCGCGCCGGACCAGCTATTGTTTTACGTTAGAATATGCCCAGTGACCGTATCAGCAGCACGGTAAGCATTACCGGAGCAAGATATTTTATCATTACAAGATATAATTTTTTTCTTCCCATTTTTGTGCCTGTCTTTTCTACTTCGTTAATGACCGTATCCGGTTTTGCTATCCACCCTATAAGTATGCATGTTCCTATAGCTACTACAGGCATAAGAACATTATTGCTGAGATAATCCATAATGTCCAGTATCTGCGCGGTGCTTCCGTTGGGGAGAGTGACTTCAAAATAGAGAATATTATACCCAAAACATACCGTAAGCGCCATTATCACCGTCCATATTGACACTATTACGGCAGCTTTTATCCTTCCCATATGGAATTTGTCCATAAAGCTTGATACTACCGCTTCCATTATGGAGATCGCACTTGTAAGCGCAGCAAAGAATACCATCGCAAAGAACAATATTCCCATTATCCCGCCGACCGATCCCATTTTGCTGAACACCTTGGGAAGGGAAATAAACATAAGTCCCGGTCCGGAGGCGGACATACCTTCTCTTCCGGAAAATACATATACAGCGGGTATTATCATTACTCCGGCAAGAAAAGCTACTGCCGTGTCAAATATTTCTATCTGATTTACGGATGCATTCAGATCAGCGTCATCATGCACATAAGAACCGTAAGTTATCATTATTCCCATTGCAACGCTGAGGCTGAAGAAAAGCTGTCCCATAGCGTCTATAAGTACGGTAAAGAATTTTTCAATGGTAAGATTTTTGAGATCCGGTATCAGGTATATAGAAAGTCCTTCCATTCCCGTGCGGGTAATTCCGTTTTCGTCGGTGTGATCCAGTGCGACCGAAAATACGGCTATTACTATAACAAGAACAAGAAGTATGGGCATAAGTACCTTTGAAAAAGATTCGATGCCTTTGTTTACGCCTCTTATTATAACGAATACTACCGCTGCAAGGAATATCAGCGTCATTATAACAGGTCCGGCTGTTCCGGATATGAAGGAATTGAAGTAGCCGTCCTGTGCTGCCAAAGAGCCGTTACCGGTAATATATTCAAGCAGATATTTCAATACCCATCCGCCGATAGCGCAATAGTAGGGAAGGATCATCGCAGGGATAATACATGCCAGTATGCCGAGCCATTTCCATTTTTTACTTATTGCTCCGTAAGCGGTAAGAGGACTTTGCTTTGTTTTTCTGCCTATGGCGGTTTCTGTCATGAGCAGCGAAAATCCGAATGTGAGCGCAAGTATAAGATAGACTGCAAGAAAGATCCCGCCGCCGTCTTTTGTCGCAAGATAAGGGAAACGCCATATGTTGCCAAGACCTACAGCGCTTCCGGCTGCGGCAAGGACAAACCCCAATGAGCCTTTGAATGTATTTCTCTTTTGTTCGTTTTCCATTTTTTATTTTCCCCCGTAACATAATAATATATTAAAAAACACGAAAAATTATATCATAAAAACACATATATGTCAATATTTTTACAAATAAATTTTAAAAACTGAACATTTCCGGAAAAGTTTACACATTTATTATCCTGCTGTGTCACGGCAGAGGACTGTTCCTATTGCATTTTATAAAAAATATGCTATAATATTATCATTGAAAAAGGGGGAATAATATGACGGAAATGGATTTTGCGGTGCTTGACCTTATACAGCGTATCCGATGTCCCGTTCTTGATGCGGTAATGTCTGCGGTCACACGTTTGGGAGACGGAGGCATACTGGCTGTAATTCTTGCCGTTGTGCTTATGATATCCAAAAAATACCGAAGAATAGGTTTCACGCTGGCTTTTGCGATCATACTTTGCTTTATTGCCGGCAATTTGCTGCTCAAAGAACTGGTCGCAAGGCCGAGACCGTTTGTCCAGAGACCGGATATCCGGCTTATAATACCGCCGCCGTCGGGATATTCTTTTCCGTCGGGACATTCGTATTATTCTTTTGCGATAGCCTTCGTGCTTGCGAAAAGACTTGAACGGACGGCTCCCTATGTATTCATACTTGCGGCGTTGATAGCGTTTTCACGGCTTTATCTTTATGTGCATTTTCCTACGGACGTTCTGACCGGCGTTTTGCTGGGAATAATTATCGGGTCCGTTTCATGCGCCGTTGTCGGTGAGAAAAAACCGGAGCGTTCCGATCAATAGGTAAACCTATTATAAAACTATCCCCGTGCGGTATCTTGCCGTAACGGGGATATGTGTTTTATTTAAGCAGTTTTTTCAGCCTTGACATTGCTTCTATGGTGTTTTCCCTTGAACCGAAAGCCGTCAGACGGAACCAGCCTTTTCCGTTAGGACCAAAGCCTTCGCCGGGAGTTCCGACTACCTGTATCTCTTTAAGAAGGTAATCGAAAAATTCCCAGCTTCCCATTCCGTTCGGACATTTTAACCATATATATGGGGAATTTTTTCCGCCGGTATATTTTATTCCCAGTTCGTCACAGGTATCGGACATTATGCGGGCATTTTCCATATAATAATCTATATTTTTCTTGGTTTCGATCAACCCTTCCGGAGTAAATACCGCTGCCGCTGCACATTGTACGGGATATGAAACGCCGTTGAACTTGCTTCCCTGACGTCTGCACCAAAGCTTGAAAACATTGACCGGTTCTCCGTCGGAATCATATGCGGTAAGTTCTTTCGGGATAACGGTATAACCGCATCTCATTCCGGTAAATCCGGCAGTCTTGGACAGTGAGCATATCTCTATCGCACATTCCCTTGCGCCGTCAATGGTGAAAATGCTGCGCGGAAGGGCTTTATCCCGAATGAACGCTTCATAAGCCGAATCAAAAATAATGATCGCATTCTTTCTTTTTGCGTAAGCTACCCATTCTTCAAGCTGTTCCTTCGTATAGACGGAACCTGTGGGATTGTTGGGCGAGCAAAGGTAAATTATATCACATTCAACGGAATCGTCAGGCATTGCCGCAAAGCCGTTTTCTTCGTTGGAAGAAGCATAAATGATGTCCTTTCCGCTCATTGTGTTTGAATCGACGTATACCGGATATGACGGGTCTGTTATAAGGACGATATTATTTTCGCCGAATATGTCAACTATATTTCCGCAGTCGCTTTTTGCGCCGTCGCTGATAAGTATTTCGTCCGGATCGATATCGGCTCCGAAGCTTTTATAATATCCGGCAACGGCTTTGCGAAGAAATTCATAGCCTCTGCCGCTGTCCTCATAGCCGCGGAAGGTTTCCTTATGGGTCATTTCGTCGGCGCCTTTTTTCATAGCTTCGGCAACGACGGGCGCGATCGGAAGGGTAACGTCTCCTATGCCCATTCTTATAAGCGGTTTATCCGGATTATCTGCCTGATAAGCCTTTATTTTTTTTGCGATGTCGATAAAAAGGTAATTTTCCTTCAGGGAAAGAAAATTTTCATTTATAAATGCCATTGGTATCTGTCCTTTCGATTAATTTTGTGCCGGAGTATTCCTTGCCGCATTTTCTACGTCTATTTCTCCGTCAAATACTTTTGCGGCAGGTCCTCTCATCAGAACGTGACCATTCTGTTTATATTTAATGGAAAGCTTTCCGCCGCGAAGTATCAGCGTTATTTCTTCGTCCTTTTTGCAGTATCCGCAAAGCACCGAAGCCACCGCAGACGCGCAGGCGCCTGTTCCGCAGGCCCACGTTTCGCCGCTGCCGCGTTCCCAGACGCGCATTTTTACGGTATGATCGTTAACGATCTCGCAGAATTCCGTGTTTACTCTTTCCGGGAAAAGCGGGTGGTTTTCAAAATGCGGTCCTATATTTTCAAGGTCAATGGAGCCGATTTCCGATGTGAATATCACACAATGAGGATTGCCCATTGAAACGGCGGTGATATTGTATTCGCTGCCGTTTACTGTTATAGGTCTATCTATAAAAGTTTCTCCGTCCGCTTTCATAGGGATAAGGGAAGGCTTCAATATTGCTTCGCCCATATCGACTTCTACAGTCTCTGCAATTCCGTTATCGGCAAAAAGCCGGAGATGTTTTACGCCGCTTTTGGTTTCAAGGGTGATCTCGGTCTTATCGGTCATTTTATTATCGTAAACATACTTTCCTATACAGCGGGAAGCGTTGCCGCACATCATTCCCTCAGAACCGTCGGCATTGAACATTCTCATACGGAAATCTGCTTTTTCGGACGGCATTATAAGCACCAGTCCGTCCGAGCCTATCCCGAAATGTCTGTCGCTTATGATGCGGGAAACATATTCCGGATCGTTTACCGTTTCTTCAAAGCAGTTCACATATACATAATCGTTGCCGATACCGTGCATTTTTGTAAATTTCATAAAAATATCCCTTCCGGTCACATTTCGTAAGTTTTGAGGATATCCCGCGCTACTTCCACCTGCGGAAGGCGCATATCCATTGCCCGTTTTTGTATCTGGCGATGTGCGTCCGCTTCGGAAATACGGAGATATTCCACAAGAACGCATTTGGCTCTGTCCACAAGTTTAACGTCTTTTAATTTCAGTTCAAGGGCGGCATTTTTTTCTTCAAGATCATGCTGTATATCTTTTGAAAGAAGAACGAACCTGAACGCCTGCACAAGGATATTTTTGTTGAGCGGTCTCGGAAGAACGAGCACATTCATATCGCCTATCCTTCCGGCAATATCGTCGCAGTTCTTTGAAGCGGCGGAAACTATCACTCCGCTGCCCAGCTTTGAGGCAAACGAAGCAAGATCAAGCCCGAACTCCTTTTCAAGGGGCGTATTGATAAATACCGCGTCAAATCGTTTTTCGGTCAGCAGTTCTCTCGCGCCGCTGCCGTCCGAGACGGATACGTTATCAAAGCCGAAACTGCCTGCCGTAAGAGCAATATTATCAAGGACGTCTCCCTTTGCCGAGAAAATTATAATGCTTTTTTTATCCTGCATAGTAATTTCCTCCCATAAAATAAGATCAATTTAAATCATTATATCATAAAATCATATTTATGTAAACAGTTAATATCACGCCGCCGGAAATTTCAGCCGGCCCTGTTTTTAGTTATTTACATAAAGCTGCTTGTAGGGGCTTGCGGTATTTGGCGTGAGCTTGAAGAAATGATCTTTCATAATATCCTCGGCGCTGTAGCCGAAATTCTGAGCAAATTCTTCAATGTCGGGACGGATATTTTCCATATCTTCCTGAGATGCGTCCGCACACTTTACCTGTACCGGAAGTCCTTTCGGAGCATGTTCCGTGCGGATATATATCGCTCCGCCGTGCATACCCGTTCCGCAGAAGCTGCCTACGGGACAGCTTTCCTCGTGACCGATGCCAAGTACGATTATCCTTCCGCCCGCCTGATATTCGCCGAGAAAGTCTCCTACTTTTCCTCCGATAACAAGGAAAGGTATGTGTTTCTGATATTCCTTCATATGGATACCGGCGCGGTATCCGGCGTTGCCTTTTATAAGGATCTTTCCGTCACGCATACCGTAGCCTGCCGCGTCGCCGCAGTTGCCGTGGATTATTATTTCTCCGGAATTCATGGTATCTCCGGTAGCGTCCTGTGCGTTGGAAAAGACCGTTATGCGGGTCTTGTTGAGATATGCTCCGAGAGCGTTTCCGGGTATGCCGTGTATCTCTATGTTCTTTTCCTGCGCTCCCGTGCCGATGTATCTGTGTCCGAGGGCGTTTTCTACGATTATATCCTTGTCGTTTGTAGTGCTGACAAGGTGGTTAAGGTCTTTGTAATTGAGACCTGCCGCATTTATTTTAGTCGGCATTTCCAACACCTCCTGCAAGCTTGTCATTTCTGCGCTCCCGTGTGAAAGCCATCATCTGAGGAGCTTTTTTCAGCAGTTCAAAATCGCATTCGCTGACGGAGATGTGCTGCTTTATCAGAGATGTGTATATTCCGGCGCGCTTTACATCTCCCATAAGAATGAAGCCTTTCAGTTCGCCGTCCTTGGTAACAAGCTTTTTGTAATTCCTTTCGCCGTCGGTCTCAACGAAAGCTTCTCCGTCGTAGCTTCCTGCCGTGATGATGTGCAGCCCGAAAAATCCTATGGCATTCATAGGGATAGCGTTAAGATAGCGCTGATCCGTTCCCGCCATATTCTTTCCCGCAGTTTCTCCCTGCATAAAAGCGTTAGGAAGAAGAGCAAGTATTTTCTGCTGACCTGTGGTTATGTCAAGGGATTCGGTGCAGTCGCCTGCCGCAAAAACGTCTTTCAGACCTTCCACCATCTGGCGGTTGTCAGTAACTATGCCGCGGTTGACTTTTCCGCCTGCTTCGGCGACAAGTTCTGTATTCGGACGAACACCCACGGCAAGTATCACCATATCAAAGTTTACCGTTTCTCCGTTTGCAAGAACGGCGGAATTTTCGCTGAATTCTTTAACGCTTGTTCCGAGAATGAATTTTACGCCCTTGCTTTCGATATGTTTCTGCATTATAGCCGAAGCGTCCGAGTCAAGGATCGACGGAAGGATCCTGTCTGCAAGGTCAATAACGGTCATATCGGCTCCGTAATGTTCAAGAGCCTCTGCCGCTTTCAGGCCGATAAGTCCTGCGCCGACAATAAGGACTTTCATTCCTTCGGAGATTTTTTCCTTTATTGCCTTTGCGCTGTCAAAGGTCATAAATGTGAACTTGTTTTTTACCTTGTCCATTCCTTCCATAGGCGGAACAAAAGGCTTTGAACCTGTTGCGACCATGAGCTTGTCGTAGCTTATCTCGTTGCCGTTTTCAATTGTAACGGTCTTTTTGGCAGCGTTTATTTTTGTGACTTTTGTGCCGAAAAGCGTGTCAACGTCATTTTTTTCATAAAAATCTTCATCACGGTAACGCATATTCTCGTCCGTAACTGCGCCTTTCAACCAATAAGAGATCAGCGGGCGCGAATAGGTATGATAGGGTTCGTCAGAAATGACCACTATCTGTCCCGCCGTATCAACGGAACGTATTCCTTGTATAGTTCCTATCGCAGCGGCAGAATTGCCGATGATAACATATTTCATCAGTCTTCGCCCCTTTCCTCGAAAACTATCGCCCTGTTAGGGCAGTTTGCCGCACAGGCGGGTTCTCCCGAATTGTTTTTGATGCACAGATCGCATTTTGCGATAGTTTTTCCTCCGTTCTTTTCA
>CANRJZ010000003.1 GCA_947631055.1 uncultured Clostridia bacterium
AGGGGCAAGGATCAGAGCTACTGCGTTCTGATAGCCGGCACTCTTACCGAAGAATCCCGCCGCCGGCTCGAAATAATGACAAAGACGTCGGACGGATTTGAGATATCCGAATATGATCTCAGAATGAGAGGTGCGGGCGATTTCTTCGGGAGCCGTCAGCATGGACTTCCCGACCTGAAGATAGCCGATATCGCAGCGGACAGGGAACTTCTTGCCGATTGCCGTAGAGCCGCCGGAGAGCTGCTGACAAGGAGTCCTGATCTGTCGGCGTATCCGGAACTGAAAAAAGAGACCGAGGAGCTTTTTTCACGCAGCAACAATGCCGCAGACGCTTTATGACCTCACTTGGGATCTAGGGCGCTCCTGCCTTTGGTGCGTTCATAAAAAATTAACAATAAAATTTTTATAGGAATGAAAAATTTATGCCTTTTCAGTTGTATTTATTACAGAAGATCATTTTTGTACCGGACAGCAAGACGTAATTTCTGCGCGGGCATTACTGCGCTCTTGGGGGAAATAAGATGTATTCCGAGAATATTGCCGATCACGGCACCGATGGTTATATCCAGTACATTCTGGACACTTATTCCCAGACCATAATAAGGCTTTGCTATACTTATGTGCGGAATATCTTCGATGCCGAGGATATAGCGCAGGACGTTTTCGTATCTCTGCTTAAACGAGGGAAAGGCTTTGAAAGTCCCGAACACGAAAAAGCATGGCTTCTGAGAACGGCTATAAACAAAAGTAAGAATCACCTTAGATCTGGCTGGATCACCAGAACGGTAAAACTGGATGACGCCGAACGATCCGAAACGGACGGCGGAGAAAATGAAAAAAGTGAGGTAATGGAAGCGGTCCTTTCACTTCCCGAAAAGTACCGCACCGTGATCCACCTGTTTTATTACGACGGTTATTCAATAAAGGAAATATCCGCCATAGTCGGCAAAAAACCCGCTACAGTGGGTACGCTGCTGGCAAGAGGAAGGGCGCTTCTCAAAGAAATGATGATAGGAGGTTTTGATGAAGATGAGCAGGTCGATAAGGGATTATAAAGACGCTATGGACAGCGTTAAAATTTCAGACAGTTTCTATAAAAGGACCGAAAATCTTCTTAACGATCTTTCCGAAGATGAGATCGAAAAGAAACCTTTCAGCATCAGCAGAAACGTCACTGCCGGAATAATGGCGGCGGCAGCCTGCATAGTATGCGTTATAGGCATAAGGATAGTTATGGACGTCAGGGAAGACAATATAGGATCGGCTGCGGAAACGAGCCTTACAAAAATAACTACAGAGATAACTACCGAAATATCAAGCGTGCCGGAACTTATAGATATACCGGAAGGTATTGACGACGCGTTCGTAGAAGCCGTGGCTGGAGATATGCCTACCCGGACCGATGAAGATGCTGCTGAAGATTGTGCTGCTCCGGAGCTCAATATTCCGGGGAGAGATACTTCACAGCCGGACGCAGGCGCTTATATTTCAGGCAGCGGAACACGTATCGAGATACCTTCGTCCGACGAGGAAAGTGAAAAGGCGGGTTATCCGGACATTTCGGTAAAAGGTACGGCAGATATCCCTCAGATCAAGGATATCGGTCCGGAACAGGTGTATATTGACATAACGCCTTATTTCAATATGGACAGCATAGTCTCCGGCGAAGGGACAATAAGGAAAAACGGTCCGGATACGGAAGATATTATCGGATATCTGAAGGATATCGCGGCAAATGCCTCAGTGTCGGATAATTCGGGATTTACTTCGGTTTTTATGATACAGATAATTGACAATGATTCGCGAGACGTCTTTTACAGCGTTTATGTCACAGACGACGGCAGAGCCGTTGTGACAAAACATTCCTCGCCTCAGGAAAGGACCACTTACAAGCTTGATGCGGATAAGTATGAGGCATTGGAAAAAGTTCTTTTCCTTCAATTCGGAGAAGATGATGATTATGAATTCTTCAAGAGCCTTGTAGGAGGCAAATGACAGCAGACATAATTATATGCAGCCGGATCGGTAAGCCGTGCCCCCAAGCGGTTTATCCGGTTGAAATAGATCTCAGGTAAAGCTCCTGACAAAAAACGTTCCTGTGCGTGCCGTGCGGGAACGTTTTTTCTCAGACGGCCGCGGCGCCGCAAAATATTGATTTTTTGTGCATTATTTTATAATTATAATGTATATTTTTTTGCAAAAATTTGTATAATACCATTTGTAAACCGGTTTTCAACACCCCCGATCCCCCTAAATACCCTATGCTTTAAACTTTTTCCACCGCGTTTTCAACATTTTTTACTAATAAACAGGCTTTGCACAGCGTTTTCCACATTTTTATAATTACATATGGTATAGAATACCCTTAAAATGGCTATAATACTGACAGCAAGGTTTGTTCCCGAACTGTGGAAAATATGGTTGAAAACAGGCTCGGATCTTGTAAAAAGGCAGGTTTTGGGCAGTTTTACGGTCGGCGGGATATTATCTTGGCGGAAAATGAAAGGAGAAATACAGGATATGGAAATTATACCATATCCTGTAATGTGCCGATATGATAAAAGGAATAAACAGAAGAGTTGTAGAGATCACCAGCACCGACAATGATTATTTTGAAAAAGCAGTGCTTTATGTCAAGTCGGATAAAGGAGATGTTTCTACGGCAAGACTCGAAGAGGAGGCAAGAGAATACATGGGCAGACTTGCTCCGCGGAATTACCGCAGGCAGATACCTCTTGCCCTGAAGATCGGAGCGGCTGCCGCTTCAGCCGCCGCCCTTACGCTGCTTATCTACCTGCTGATATGTCTTTAAAATTTCCGGATAAGGACCAAAATGGTCTTTGTCCGGAAAAATTTTTAAAAATTTACATAAAAATTTTGCAAAAACATTGTGTTTTCAAGTAAAATATGATATAATCATAATAAGTATGTATATGTCATATGGAGGTCATTATGCCATATCCGGAGAAAAAATATCGCAGGAATGATCCCGAAAGCCGTATCCGCCGTTCAGATCAGCAAAACGGCGTTAAGGAAGAAAACGGCGGGGCTTCGCTCATAATCGGACGAAATCCGGTGATAGAGGCTCTCAAAGCGGGAAAAAGCATAAATACGGTCTATGTCAGCGGAGAAGGCGGGAGCCTCGGTCTTATCTGCCGTATGGCAAGAGAAAAAGGCATAGTCGTCAAACAAACCACCGATGCAAAGCTTTCCGAAATGTGCGGGGGAGCTTCCCATCAGGGGGCGGCAGCAAGCGGCGCGTGCGCCGAATATATTACGGTGGAAGAACTTCTTGAGATATCGGAAAAAAAAGGCACAAAGCCTTTTATCATAATATGTGACGAAATTGAAGATCCTCATAATCTGGGTGCGGTCATCAGAACTGCCGAGGCGGCGGGAGCCGACGGGATAATTATTCCTAAACGGAGAAGCGCAGCCCTTACGGAAACGGTTTTCAAAACTTCCGCAGGAGCGGCAAGCTGGCTGCCGGTGGCAAGAACGGCAAATATACCCGCAGCGATCGATCTTCTCAAAAAACATGGACTGTGGATATACGGAACGGATGCGTCCGGAGATGATTACACATCTTCGGATATGACGGGGAGCCTTGGACTTGTAATAGGTTCGGAAGGCTTCGGAATGGGAAGGCTCGTCAGAGAAAAATGTGATTTTCTGCTTAAACTTCCCATGTACGGAAAAATAACTTCCCTGAACGCTTCGGTAGCGGCGGGAATATTTATGTATGAAGTCGTAAGACAGCGCGCAGCGCAAATAAAATAAGGGAGGAACCGGATTTGGCTGACGGTAAATACTCGCTTGATGATATTCTTAACGAATATTCTTCCGGAAGAAGTGTAGGATCGGGTAATAATATCGATGTTGACGACATTCTTGGCAGCTATGAGAAAAAAAGTGCAGGGAATTCTCCGGAGTCCGTACCTGAAACTCATGCGGATAAGGAAAAGATCTCGCTTCACAATACGGATATCTTCAACAGTGTAAATTCCAGATATGACGAAACGGGGATAACTTATCAGCAGGAAGACGCCGGACCCGCTGAGATCCCCGCTGCGGAAAAAGAAGAAAAGCTTTCCTCCGGACAGGTCCGCCCGATAAAAACAGTCAGGGCAGCCAAGTCTTCGGACGACGCTTTTGAAAAAAAGTATGAACGCCTTTCTGAGGCAATAACGGCAGTAAAGGACAGAACACCGTCGGATGCGTATGTTCCGCAGCCAAAGCCGGACAGATCTTTTTCGGAAAAGTTCGAGCAGACAGATCTTTACGGCGATGAGGAAGAAGAACGCGATACCGGCGAGATAAGGGAAGATATCAGACAGGGGATACGTTCGCTTTTCGGCAAAAAGGAAAACAAAAGACATGAGACCCCGCAGACTCCCGCTGCTCCGGAACCGCCTATACAAAGCGCGGGAGCGGGAAATAATACGCCTTTGGAAGATCCTTTTGAAAAATATTCCTCTATAGCGGAAAAGGATCTTGACGATATATTGAACGAATATTCCGAAACGGAAAAGAAAAACAATAAAAAAGAAAGTTCGCAGATGACCCTTCATAAGGGCATAACAGATCTTTTTACAAGACTTATCCCTAAATCAGACGGATCTGAAGTATCGGGAAATACCGAGTTGCTTGACGGAATGATGAAGGCAAAGAAGGAACGTATTTCCCGCACACAGCATGTTGCTCCGATAGAACGCAGGAGCATATCCGATATAGATCTTAATCTTGAGGATAAAATAATGTCCGATACCGGAAATATTCCGGCGGACGGTGAGCAGAGCGAGATCGAAAAGATAAATGCTCTTAAAGAACGCCGCAGCAAAAAGATAAAGGATTTTGTCCTTGTGGGCGAAGAGGAGGACGTTTCCGGCGAAGAGACGGAGGAAGAAGAACAGGCAAGAGTCATAGATGATTTTGAAAGCTTTGAGGACGCGCCGTCCATAGCCCATGATATTGCCCAGCTTAAAGGAAGCCTGCTGTTAAGGCTTATAGTGCTGGTGATATGCTTTGCGGTAAGTATGTACATAGCGCTGGCAAATGATAATCAGGGACTTCCGATAATGGAAATGCTGAATAAGCGCAGTCAGACGAATACATATCTTTTTGTAAACGCCATAATAGGATTGTTTGCGGCATTTTCAAGCTATACGGTCATATCCTGCGGACTTTCAAAGATAGTTTCGCTGAAAGCGGACTGCGACAGCCTTTGCGCGGTGTCTATAGTTACGTCGATAGCTTCGGCTATGATAATGTTTGCAAACACCAATCTTATCAGAGGAAGTTTTGCGCATGTCTATATACCTGTAGCAATAGCCTCGCTGGTGTTCAATACGGTCGGTAAGCTTCTGATAGTCGGAAGGACGCAGAAGAGCTTCCGGTTCGTTTCGGAAAGCGGTGACAAGTATGCACTGTTCCGCGTTGAAGACGAGGAAACGGCACAGAATTTCACAAGAGGCGCGCTGAACGATTTTCCTAAACTGGCGTCAATGAGAAAGACCGAGTTCCTGTCGGAATTCTTAAAGACATCATATGCCAGCGACAGTATGGACAGGTTCTGCCGGATATTCACGCCTGCCGTGATGATAGCGGCTGCCATAATAGGCGTGGTAGCCGGTATACTCGGAAAAACTGAGCACGGTCCTTCGTCGGTCTATATAGGCATATCGGTATTTGTGGGAATAATAACCATATGCACCGGTTTTTCAACGATGCTGACGGTCAATCTTCCTATGTACAGAGCGTCTAAGAAGAATGCCGAAACGCAGGGAGTTATCCTTGGCTTTGACTGCATAGATGAATTTTCTGAGACGAACAGCGTACTTATAGATGCGGAACAGCTTTTCCCGCAGGGAAGCGTAAAGCTTTCTGCGATAAAGGTATTTTCCGATACGAGGATAGACGAGGCGATAGTTGAAGCGGCAAGCCTTACCACTCAGGCGGGAAGCATACTAAAGAATATGTTCTATGATATAATCGGCGGCAAGACAGAACTTCTTGATCCCGTTGAAAGTTATATTTTTGAAGATTCTATGGGACTTTGCGGCTGGATAAACAACAAGAGGGTGCTTTTGGGCAACAGGGAACTTATGGTGAACCACAGCATAGACGGTATGCCTCCTCTTTCAAAGGAAAAGGAATACACCAGTTCGGGAAGATATGCCGTTTATCTTTCCATATCGGGCGAATTGTCGGCGATGTTCCTTGTGGAAATGACTCCGACAATGGAAGTAATGCGGTCGCTTCAGGAACTCCAGAAAAACAATGTTTATGTTATGATACGTTCTGTAGATTCGCTGGTGTCCATAAGCCGTCTTTCGGAATTTTTTGATGTTTCTCCCGAATATCTGAAGCTTGTGCCGTTCCGCGTACATGAGCAGTTCAGGGAGATAACGGAATATCAGGTAGAGCAGAAAGCAACGCTTGCATGTTCGGGAAAATTCTCTGCGGCGGCGTCATTGATACTTAGCTGTATACATATGCGCGGCACTATAGCTATGGGGATAGGCTTGCAGGCGGTATCTATGCTTCTCGGAGTGCTGATATGCCTTGTTATGGTGGTGCTCAATAGTTTTCAGGAACTTTCTGCGAGCATGATAATGACTTACAATATAATTTTTACAATGGTGCTGGTGATATTCCAGTTTATCAGAAAGAATTGATATGATAGGCGGTTTTTGCGGAGCGATGTGGGTATATGTATCCGCAGATCGGTGTATAAAATAGTATTATAAAAGCAGCAGACCGAACCGGATCCGGTTCGGTCTGCTTTTATGCTGTTATTTTTCCTTCGATCTGAATATGAGCGCAACAGCAAGTCCGAAAAGTATTGCCGCAGTGATACCGCCTGCCGCTCCGGTAAGTCCTCCGGTCAGGACGCCTATAAAACCTCTTTCGTCTACGGCTTGCTGAACTCCTTCTACAAGAATATTGCCAAAACCCGTCAGCGGAACACTTGCCCCTGCTCCCGCAAGATCAACGAGAGGTCTGTACAAGCCGAATGCTCCGAGTATCACTCCGGCTACAACATACGAAACAAGTATCCTTGCCGGCGTCAGTTTAGTGTAGTCGATAAGCGTTTGTCCTATGGCGCAAAGCACTCCGCCGATAACAAACGCCCATAAATAATTCATAAACATTTGCATTCCTCCATAAAAATTATTTTTTTCCGCCGGAACTGCTTTCGGCAGAAATAAATACGGCATGCGATATTGACGGTATGCTTTCCCCCTGCTGAGAAGCGGTGGGTGACATAAGCGCTCCCGTCGCACAAAAAAGTATATTTTTCATCTCGCCGGTGCGTATCTTAGGAAGGAAATATCCGCACAGCACAGATGCCGAACAGCCGCACCCCGATCCTCCGGCATGAACGTCCTGCGCTTCAAGATCGAACATCATCATTCCGCAGTCACGGTGCTGCGACGATATGTCGATCCCTTCGCTGAGCAGAAGTTCCAGAAGAAGGCTGCTCCCGATCTTTCCAAGATCGCCGGTTATGACAGCGTCAAGATCCGACGGTTCCATAGCAGTGTCATGCAGAAACGTCTTTATTACATAAGCCGCTGCGGGCGCCATAGCTGCTCCCATATTGTTTGCGTCGGTAACTCCCATATCGACTATCTTGCCTATCGTAACAGCTCGTATGAAAGGGGAGGTAGTCTTGGGGGACACGATAACGGCTCCCGATGCGGTGCATGTCCATTGTGCTGTGGGAGTCCTGACCGAACCGTATGACAGGGGAAAGCGAAACTGCCTTTCAGCCGTACAGAAATGCGATGAAGTTACTGCCGCCACATTCCCTCCAAGACCGCTGTCTGTCATAAGCGCGGAAAGTACCAGTCCTTCCGACATAGTTGAACAGGCTCCGTACAGACCGAAAAGCGGGATATCAAGATCTCTGAGCCCGTAAGTAGAACTGATGCACTGATTTAACAGATCGCCTGCAAACATATAGTCTACTTCGCTGTTGGATATCCCGGCTTTTGAAACGGCTCTTGTAACAGTGCGCTTCATCAGCTCGCTTTCCGCCTGTTCCCACGTTTTCTGACCGAAATAGGGATCTGGTTCTATGTCGTCAAAATATTCTGCCAGCGGTCCTTCGCCTTCTTTTTTTCCTACGGTCGATGAAAAACTCTTTATTGTCGGAGGAGTGTCCATAATAAACGTGTTCCTTGAAATTTTTTTTGCCATAATAAGGCTCCTTTTTTGATCGTTTCTTTTAGTTTTCCTGAAAAATGCGCAGTTATTCAGACAGCGTGAGATCTTTTGCACAGTCTGCTGCCTGCGGTATGTGATAAAACAGCCGCGGCTCGTCCATTATGAACGAGCCGCAGCTGCAGAACACAAGTATTGAAAAAGAAGTAAAGAGGTAGTGAAGAGTAATATCTTCATCTTTAATTATGATACCACGAACATAATGAAAAATATGTCGATATCAGAAATTAATAATTTTTTTACAATTTGCCTCCGGTAGCCCTGCGGACGGCGTTACTGTCAAAATGCAAAAAAATATCGGTAAAAATTCTGCATTAAATATGTTTAAATATGGTGTACAAATCAAAAGTAATATGTTATAATTGTATGTGTGAAATGTTGAAAGGAGGCGGCAGTATGGGATTTACAGAAAAATTCGGCGGCCTTATTGCAAAGGATAAGTTTGAGTCCGAATTCAGGAACGTACTGAAACGTCAGGATATTTCCGTAACGGCTAAGGAAAGCGACACGATATATGAGATATCCAACGGCTCGGCTTCATTGAAGATAGATGTTGGAAAAGTAAAACGCAAATTTGAAAAGACAGGCTCTTTAAAAGAATTGGAGGACCTCGCAAGAAGTGCGGGTCTTGATCTGCGGGCCAAGGAACGTCTGGTATCATTTACCAACGGGCAGGAGCTGTTAAGGCTTATGCTCATGCGCAGCAGAGATGTAACATCGGATATGATAAGCGCTGATTTTGTCGGCGATCTTAAAAAAACAGTCGTTTATACTCCCGATGAGGAGAATGTTCATACGCTCGATGCAGGTATGCTCAAACGTTGGGACGTTCCTCCGGAAGTGGTTTTTTCGGCTGCCGACAGGAATATGTGCCGTATGCTTTCCCGCGCGGAGATCAATGAAGAGGTCATCGGCGGAAATATACATGTTTTGGATATAAAGATCAATTCACCTATATTCTGCAGTTCGCTCATACTCTGCAACGAGTTCCGGACATTGGTAGGAAGCAAGTTCGGTGAACGCTTTTTTGTAGTTGCTCCGTCAAGGGAAAGTCTCCTTGTGCTTAAAAATATAACCGGAGATATACTTGAAGGTCTTGGCACGGTAACACTCAGCGATTACCGGAAAGCAAAAGCTCCTCTTACCACTGACGTGCTGCTTTTCACTTCGCAGGGGATACAGACGGCAGGACGGTTTTCAATAGGCAGAGATAAATTCAAAGGAGATAATTCAGATGGCAAAAAACAATAGATCTTCAAATAGATCTTCCGGAAGAAAAAAGACTGCGGGTATCAGGATAGTTATAGTTATATTAGCTGTGCTTCTCGCTCTGGGAATAGTTATAATACCTATACGTTCCGGTCTTATGGCGAGCGCTGAAGAAAACAACAGCGAGAATATCACCGTAAGCTCCTTTGAGACAGGAAAACTTTCGGAAGCCCTGAGCGAAGCCGCTGACGGAACGGATCACAATTTCATCAAAAATATAGCCGTTCTTTCCGGTACGCTGGATCAGGACGATTTTGCCGCGCTTACTGCCATACCAAACCTTGAGATACTTGAACTGGCGGGCACGGAGGTAAAGGACGGCGTCATACCCGAAAATGCTCTTACGTCGAGAAACCAGCTTTCTTTTATCTCACTTCCGAAAAATACCGTTGAGATAGGCAGCGAAGCTTTTTCTTCAAACAGAAAACTTGTAAAGATAGTAATGCCCGATTCGGTAAAGAGAATAGAAGATCATGCGTTTGCTTCCTGCGAGTCGCTTGAAAATTTTCCTATTTCCGAAAAGGTGGAATATATAGGCGCGGGCGCTTTTCAGGACTGCAAGGCGATAACGGAATTTGTAATTCCCTATGGGATAACTGAAATTTATTCCGATACGTTCAGCAAGTGCGGATTTGAGAGCATTTCTATCGGTCCGAACGTTAAAAAAATAGATTCGGGAGTTTTTGCGGACTGCAACGCGCTCAAACAGATATATGCATATGCGGAAGAAGCTCCCGTCCTTGAAGGCGACGTGTTCCGCAACGTAAGCGCGGATATACATTGTTATCCCGATTCGGAGGACAGCTATCAGAGCTGGAAATTACAGAATATGACCGTTTCCGGCGACCTTGCCGGAGAATATACGGTACCGGAAGAAGATACCGAAGAGACTGAGTCTGCGGAAACGGAAACTGAAACTGATACCGAGACCGCCGAAGAGGACGAAGACGTCACTGAGACGGATATTACTGAAACAGCGCCGGCGGAAACCGGGGCTGCAAGTGAAGAAGCTGCTCCTGCAAGCGCTGATGTCAGTGAAAGCAGCGGCGGCATAAGCGTCGGCATAGTTATAGTTATTGTTGTTATGGCTATGATAATCGCCGTTCTTGCAACGATACTTGTTATGAATTCAAGAAAAAACAAGCAGTGATCTTTGCCGTAAGAGGGTGTTCCTATGGACGACATTATAAAAAACATATACGGACGTATTTCCGGTTTTTCTTTTCCGGAAAAAACAGAATCGTACATAAAAAGATACGGGGGGATTATTTTCCCCTTTTTGCTTTGTATAATTATGATGTCGGCGGGACTCTATATATATACGGAAAAATTTTTTGATATATATGCGGTGCTTGCGGCAGCCGCATGTATCGGAGTTTTTGCCCTGTGTTCATATCTGCGGAAGAAAAAGTTCGGCGGACTTTTTTATACAATGGCAGTCATACTTCTTTCTTTTATCCCCGGACTTATGCTGCCCGGCTGGGAGAACAAAGCCGGCTTTGTGAGATGGTTCTTTTCCGGAGCGCAGGCAGTTGCCACAAGACCCGTATTTGTTTTTATATTCATTATTTTTTTCGGATTTTTCTTCTGCTCGGTGGTATATTATTTTACGCAGATAGTTTACCGGTCGGCAGCGGTGGTGCTGATATCAATGATACCGTTTGCTCTTGCGATCAAGGCTGCCGCCAGACTTCCGGCAGGCTATGCCGTGACCGCTGCGGCGCTGGATCTTATAATTTTTATATACTACAGCAGGAAAAACCTTGTGGGAAAAAGTATTGCGGGAAGAAGCAGTTCCACGCTGATAGTTTATACCGACTTTGCGGTAGCTGCCGTAATACTGGCGCTTATCGTTCCTAAACCTTCCGAAACGCCTTATTATGAAAAATTTGAAGGCTTTCTGAACCTGTTCCAGTTCGGAGGCAGCGGGGAGGCGGTAATGAACGGCGAATACAACCGCTATTCGGGAAATGCCGATGATCTGCTTATGCAGGAAAGCCGCCTGCTTTATATAATCGCATCTCCCAAGCCGACGTATATGAAAACGCAGGTGTTCGATACTTACGACGCCGAAAACAATCGCTGGGAAGCCGATATGCAGCTCAACGGGAGCAAAGACTGGCAGAACAAGGCCGCTCTTATGAACTTTGAAAAGCTTAGTTCCGCGCTGGAAAAAGCGGCGCAGTATGACGAGAATTTTTATGAACGTTATCCTTTTGCGGAATATCTTGATGACGTCCATGAGAGCGAAACGTACAGCCTTGTATATTCAAGACAATATCCCGCGGCGTATGTTATTGCTCCGTTACGGTCTTTTGCCGTAAATCTTTCTACTACGGGCGCGTCATACAGCGCGCGTTCGGCAGCGGGAGAAATATTTACCGACCTCGGACAGCTTCCTGCTACGGCGGATTATGCGGTAAGATATTACGATGAGAATATTTTTTACGGCGGTATGCTTGAAAGCGGCGCCTGCGATACCACAGCGGAAAATTACCGTGATATGCTGGAATATGCAGGTTCGGTGCTGTATGAGAACGAGGGCGGAAGCGATGAACTTGACGCGGTATATGCTTTTCTTGATGAATATGCCTATGCCGATGAATATGCGAAAAAAACAAAAACGGAAGTTTCTCCTGAGATACAGGCTCTTGCGGATAAACTTACCGGCGGACTGGAATACGATCATCAGAAAGCAAAGGCTATAGAACAGTATTTTTATAATAACGGATTTGTTTACAGCCTTGCTTTTGAAGCTCCGGAAAATTCCGATACGGCGGAATATTTTATTTTCACGAGCAAAACTGGTACCTGTTCGGATTTTGCGTCGGCGTTCACGCTGCTTGCAAGAGCTGCGGGACTTACGGTGCGTTATGCGGAAGGTTTTGTGCCGACGGCGGGAGATGAGCCTTCCGAAGGAACGTTCTATATTTATTCCGAAAATGCTCACGCATATCCGGAGGTGTTTATTCCCGGAGCAGGCTGGGTAAGATATGAACCTACCATTGCAGATGATTCCAACGGATCCGGAGGTGCGGGAACAGCCCGTGCCGATGATATGCTGACGGCTTTATTTACGGCTGTTATAGCGATCATATGTATAGGCGTTTTCCTTCTGCTGATGATCCTGAGACCGAAGATAGAAGAAGCTGCGTTCCGTTTCAAACTGAAGTTCAAGGGCAATTCGCCGGCGGTGAAAATGCTTTACAGCCGGCATTCCGAAAAGGCGGGGATAAAGTACGGCGCCGTTTCCCGTGCGATGACCGCAGAGGAACTGTCCGACCTTACGGTAAAACATACGGGGATAGATCTGAGCCCCTTGTCGGAAATATTTACCGAGAACTGTTACGGCGGCATACCTGTCACAGGCGAAAAGCGAAAAGCCGCTTATGAATGTTATAAGGCGCAGTATAAGGAAATGTCGCGCAAAAAAAAGAAAAGTGAAAGGAAAGATGAAAAATGACGGCTCTTATTACCGGAGCAAGTTCGGGCATCGGACGTGAGATGGCACGCTGTCTGGGACGTTTTGGCATACGTCTTGTGATCTCTGGCCGGAACAGGGAAAATCTTGAAGAACTCAGGCAGGAGATCGGTGAAAAACAGGTGAAGATCATTACCGCCGACATTGCGTCAAAAGACGAGTGTATTCGTCTTTATCGGGAAGCGTCGAAGTACAGTATAGACATTCTTATCAACAATGCCGGATTCGGGCTCTTCGGTAAATTTGCCGAGACGGATCTTGACCGTGAACTTGAAATGATAGACGTGAACATAAAAGCGGTGCATATTCTCACAAAACTGTTCCTGAAAGATATGGTAAAACGGAACAGGGGATATATCCTGAATGTTGCGTCCTCTGCGGGATTTCTTCCCGGGCCGCTTATGTCAACATATTACGCCACAAAAAATTATGTTGTTCGTCTGACGGAAGCCGTTCACGAGGAACTGAGGAGCATGGGAAGCCGCGTTTACATCGGAGCGTTCTGTCCCGGACCTGTGGATACGAATTTCAACAAAACGGCGGGAGTGAAGTTTGCCGTTAAAGGTATCTCCGCCGGATATGCCGCAGTTTATGCCATTACGAAAATGATGGACAGGGAAATGATAATCGTTCCCACCGCCGTAATGAAAACAGGTCTGACGGCTGCAAGATTTGTGCCCGACGCCGCCCTTGTGCGCGTGACACGGTTCATACAGACAAAAAGACGCGGTAATGCCTGATATTTGAACCTTTTCTGAAAAAATATTTCAAATTTTTTCGTCAAAATTGAATTTTCGGCAAATTTTTGCGATTTTTGGATTTTTTTTAAAAAACTCTTGCAAAAATTATCCGCATAGTGTATAATTATATTGTACGCGGCTCTGTGCGCCGCAAAAATCAAAATTAAATAGGGAGGATTTAAACAATGGCGTTTAAAAACGAATACCTTAAAGGTGTGTATGAAAAGGTAGAGAAGAGAAATCCCGGCGAAAAGGAATTCCTTCAGGCTGTAAGAGAAGTTCTGGAATCATTTGAACCCGTAGTTGAAAAGGATAAGTCCTATGAAACAAACGGTATAATCGACAGAATAGTTGAGCCTGAAAGATTTATCCAGTTCAGAGTTTCCTGGATAGACGACAACGGCAACGTTCAGGTGAACCGCGGCTATCGCTGCCAGTTCAACTCCGCTATCGGTCCTTACAAGGGCGGTCTGAGACTTCACCCCTCAGTATGCGCTTCCGTTATCAAGTTCCTCGGCTTTGAGCAGATATTCAAGAACAGCCTTACAGGTCTGCCTATGGGCGGCGGTAAGGGCGGCTCCGACTTCGATCCCAAGGGCAAGTCCGACAGAGAGGTAATGGCTTTCTGCCAGAGCTTTATGACAGAACTTTCCAAGCACATCGGAGCTGATACAGACGTTCCCGCAGGCGATATCGGAACAGGCGCAAGAGAGATCGGCTATATGTTCGGTCAGTACAAGAGACTCCGCAACGAGTTCACCGGCGTTCTCACAGGTAAGGGACTTTCTTACGGCGGTTCTCTTGCAAGAACGGAAGCTACAGGTTACGGCCTTTGCTACTTCACGGAAGAAATGCTCAACTGCATGAAGAACGACAGCTTCAAGGGCAAGACCGTTGTTATTTCCGGTTCCGGAAACGTTGCTATATACGCTACACAGAAGGCTACACAGCTTGGCGCTAAGGTCGTTGCACTTTCCGATTCCAACGGTTATATATATGATCCTAACGGCGTAAACCTTGATGTTGTTAAGCAGATCAAGGAAGTTGAAAGAGGCAGGATCAAGGAATATGTCAACAGAGTTCAGGGCGCAACTTATACAGAAGGTTGCAGCGGTATCTGGACTATCAAGTGTGATATTGCTCTTCCCTGCGCTACACAGAACGAGATCGACGGAGCTTCCGCTGATATTCTTATCAAGAACGGCGTAATGGCTGTTGCAGAGGGCGCTAATATGCCTTCCACACCTGAAGCTATCGAGAAATTCCAGGCAGCAGGCGTAATGTTCGGACCTGCAAAAGCTGCAAACGCAGGCGGCGTTGCTACTTCCGGTCTTGAAATGTCTCAGAACAGCGAGAGACTCAGCTGGACATTCGAGGAAGTTGACGCTAAGCTCAAGGGTATTATGGTAAATATCTTCCACAATGCATATAATGCTTCCAAGGAGTACGGCCACGAGGGCAACCTGGTAATGGGTGCAAATATTGCAGGCTTCCTTAAAGTAGCAGACGCAATGAAGTGGCAGGGCGTAGCATATTGATCCTTACACCGGCAGATAAAATGAACAAAAGCCCGCAGGAAATTTTCCTGCGGGCTTTAAATTTTGATCTTTACTGCCGGCGTATGATCGGCTGCTTCTTTTTCTTTTCGTCATAAAGAACATTGTCCGCCTGCGAGAGTATTTTTGAAAGTTCAATGTTCGTTCCGCACTTGAAAGCATATACGCCGACGCTCATTCTTACTATGTAAGGCTTGTCATGGCTGTTGTTGAATTCTTCGGTAGCCGCTTTTATCCTTGAACGGACAATATTGGTTATCTCTTCTTTGCTTCCGTTTTCTACCATAGCAAGTACCGAGAACTCGTCTCCGCCTATACGTCCGATTATGTCGGAGCTGCGGAATGAATCACACAGTATGCGTGCAGCATTCTTTATAGCAAAATCTCCGTCCTCATGGCTGAACGTATCATTTATGGTTTTAAGGCTGTCCAGATCGGCAAATATTATGAGCGCGTCCTTGCCCATATTCATGGGCGAATATATCATACTGCCTGCCTGATTGAAGAAACCTCTTCGGTTATATACGCCGGTAAGTTCGTCGATCTTGGACATAGCGTCAAGCTGAAGATTTTTCTCCTGTATCTGTATAAGATTGTTTTCCAGTTTCTGACGGATATCTTCATTATCCTGGATAAGGCGGAGTATCTTCATTGCCGCACAAAGCTGCGATGAAAGAACATTTACATAATAGAAATAGTCATGTTCAACTTCGCAGAGAAACAGTCCGTAATGGTCCTCATTAAGGAATATCGTAGAAAGTACCATTGTTACACGGCGGTCATCGGGTATATATTTGTTGTTGAAAAGATGTTTTATGGAAATTTCCTGCTCATCCGGAGGGAGGACCTTCATAGTGCTGCCGTTATGGTAGGATTTGAGCAGTACCTTTGAAGGGGGAGTCCATTTATCATCTTTTTTCAGCGTGATAGTATCGGTGAAAACATATATATAACTGCTTCCGATGTTCATACGCATAAATTTATCGCTTACCGTACCGTAGCTTTCATCATCATAGCTGTCAAAAAGCAGCATATCTTTGGTGATGGAATTTGACTGCCATGTAAGGAATTCGATATCGCTTACGTGCTGTTCACTGTAATTCAGGGCAGCTCTCATTATTATCTTATAAAGATTTGCAAATACGGTAGAAAGCTTTTTCCTGTCCTCATCGTTGTCAATGCCCGCATAGAACCTCTGACTGAGATAATCGCTTATGCGGAATATCTTGTCATGGTCTATGTATTTCATAGTCTCAAAGGTCAGGATATCCTCAAATGCGGAAGGAATATATTCGGCAGCTTCTTCCGTAAATGTGATGCCGCCTTTGTTATCTGATTTAAGGAGTTTGAAAACGCTGTTGAAATAGTCCGTAAATTGGGCTTTTATTTCGGTAATGGCGCTGCTCGTTTTGTAATTGTCAAAAAGGTACTGGAGCATAGCCGTTATAGTCTGGTTGTCGGAACGGCACCAGCAGTGATTGAAAACGAAAACATCGTCGTATGTTTCATCCGCCTGACTGTCTGCACGGCATCCGCAGGAACGCCTTTTTACCATTGACGAACGGACAAGCTTGTTCTTTACGGGAGAATCAAGGGTTATCGACGCACATTCTATGACCGCGTCGTATCCCAGTTCGGAAGCGTCTGCTCCTACGGTGGTAAGCGGCGGCATAAGCGATGAAGCTACCGGCGAATCGTCAAAACCGGTCACGAAGATGTCCTTGCCCGGTTCAATGCCTCTTTCGGCAAACACCTCGTAAGCGCCCGTTACCATAGCGTCGTTTGCAAAAGCTATAGCGTCAAGGTCGGGGCAGCGGTCAAGGAGCAGATTTACTTCTTCATGGCTGTAAGGGGAAAATCTTCCGTAAACGACGCGGTTTTCGTCATAAGCTATATTATTGCTTTCAAGGACTTCTTTGTAGGCGGAAAGCCTTTCATTGGCTTCGTCGTTGGTCTGGGGACCGCTTACAAATCCGATCTTCTTGCAGCCGTGTTCATTTATAAGGTGATCGATGCATTCCTTCAGACCGCTTTTGTTGTCAAAGCATACGGAGGAATAGCCTTCTATCGCGCAGGACAGGGTTATTATCGGTATATTGCCGAGATTTTTCAGAAATTCTTTTTTTCTTTCGTAAGATATCGAATTAAGGATAGTTCCGGCAAGTACGAGGATAACGTCTATATCCTCAGGGAAAGCATAGGAAAACAGGGTGTTGTACTGGTATTCATATTCGGTGCGCTTTTTATCCGCATAGACACCTTCGATATATCTGCCCGGAAAAATAAAAAGGTTTGCATCTATTTCCTTGGCGCCGATGATAGCTCCGCGGCAGACAGCGCTTGCAAAGTCATCTTCGAGGTGACTTATCATAAGACCGATATTGAGACGTTTTTTCATACCGGGACTCCTCTTTTCGCATTAATTAAGCGGCAATGTCAAGCTTGCACAATTAGTTACAATGATTATAACATAAATTTATAAAATTTAACACCACAAATTATTTCCCATACATTAACAAATTATTACTAAAGGCGCACAATAATACATTATTTTTACAAATAACGACCTTATAATAAATAAAAAAGAAATTTCTGTCTCTGATCCTGTAATTATATGTGTATGCAGACCGGAATTTTCGCTGCCGCAGAATAACATATCTTAATGACCGGACGCGGCAGAATATAAATTTTTGGCAAAGCCCTTGCTTTTTTCAGCCATATCGGTTATAATTAAAGAGTAATATTAAAAATATTTTTGGGATAGATCCTATCCCGCGAAAGGAATGTTATACTATGTCAAAACTTGTTTCCGCAAAAGAAATGCTGAACAAGGCCCGTGACGGCAAATATGCCGTAGGTCAGTTCAACATCAACAACCTTGAATGGACAAAGTCTATACTTCTTACTGCCGAAGAACTCAGATCTCCGGTCATTCTCGGAGTTTCCGAAGGCGCAGGAAAGTATATGACCGGTTACAAGACCGTTGTAGGTATGGTAAACGGTATGATGGAGGAACTCGGAATAACCGTTCCCGTTGCGCTCCACCTTGACCATGGCACGTTTGAAGGTGCTAAGGCTTGTATCAACGCAGGCTTTTCCTCTATAATGTTTGACGGTTCTCACTATCCTATCGAGGAGAATATTGCCAAGACTACCGCTCTGGTGCATACCTGCGATATCCTCGGCATTTCTCTTGAAGCGGAAGTCGGTTCTATCGGCGGCGAAGAAGACGGCGTAGTAGGTATGGGAGAATGTGCAGATCCCAACGAATGCAAGCAGATCGCTGATCTCGGCGTTACAATGCTTGCAGCAGGAATAGGAAATATACATGGCAAATATCCCGAAAACTGGCCCGGACTTTCTTTTGAGACCCTTGCAGCCGTAAAGGAAAAGGTAGGAGATATGCCGCTGGTACTTCACGGCGGAACAGGTATCCCCGAAGATATGATAAAGAAGGCAATATCTCTCGGCGTTGCAAAGATCAACGTAAATACCGAGTGCCAGCTGTCTTTTGCTGCCGCAACAAGAGCTTATATCGAAGCCGGCAAGGATCAGCAGGGTAAGGGATTTGATCCGAGAAAGCTTCTTGCTCCCGGATTTGAAGCTATCAAGGCTACAGTCAAAGAAAAGATGGAATTGTTCGGTTCTGTCGGCAAGGCTTGATCCTTGTAATTACAGGATATATAAAAATAATAAAAGGACGGCATTTCAATATGCCGTCCTTTTGGTTTAGCTCCGGTCTTTGCCGGCGGTTTCCGCCGTGACGTGCTTTTCTCCGGTATGCTGCTGAACGGACGCTGCCGGAGGATCGCTTATGTCAAAATCAAAATAATCTTTCGTGCGGTGGGAAAGCTTTTTCTTTTTCAGCAGATATGCAACGGATTCGCTGAACAAAGCGTATATTACCGCAAATATCGGGACTCCCAATAACATTCCTGCAAATCCGAACAATCCTCCGCCTACAAAGATCGCAAACATTACCCAGAACGGAGTAAGTCCCGTTGAATCGCCCAGTATTTTCGGACCAAGGATATTTCCGTCGAACTGCTGTAAAATTATTATGAATATGATGAACGGTATTACCTGCTTAGGCGCTGCCATAAGCAGGAGCAGGGCGCTCGGTATGGCTCCGAAAAACGGTCCGAAGAAAGGTATGATATTCGTTATGCCTATTATAACGCTTATAAGTGCGGCAAAATCCATCTGCATTATTGTCATTACTATAAAGCAGATAACGCCTATTATAAATGAATCGACCAGCTTTCCGGAAAGAAATCCCGAAAGCGTCTTGTTTGCCTTTGAACTTACAAGCAGGATATTCTTGCTCAGGTTTTTGGGGAAAAAGGCGTAAACTATCTTTTTCGCCTGCGCTATGAATGTTTCCTTGCTTAAAAGAAGGTATATAGCCACTATAAATCCGATAACGCAGTCTTTTATTGTCATAATGACTACTATTGCGCTGTCTTTCAGCTTTATCGATATATCCCCGATCTTAGGGATCATATTGTTTGCGTAATCGATGAGTTTTGGGTATATGGTATCGAGTTGGGATTCAATCGCCGAAACTATCTTGGGGTAATCACCGAGGAACTTGGTTATAAGGGTCTCTATCTGACGGCGGTATGCCGGTATGCTTGAAAATATCTCCACTACGCTGGAAGTTATCTGATCTACTACAACGGCGATAAGAGCGGTTATAACGGCGATAAGTATTATTATGCTTATGCTGACGCTCAGGGCTCTTGTCAGCTTTGGATGAGCTTTTTTCCTGTCTGTGATTTTCTGTATTATTTTCTCGATATATTTCATTATGGGGTTGCAAAGATATGCTATCACTATGCCCCATGTTACGGGAGCCACCACGCGGAAAAATTCCTTTACTGCTCCGGAAACTGCCGAGAACTTTACAAAGATTATCACAAGCAGCAGGCAGACTGCAAAAGTAAGTACGCAGTACACGGCTATGGTATCATATTTTTTGTTGAAATCGACTTTCAATTTACCTCGTCCCTTCGCAGCAAACCGGTCGGCATGATCTTGTGTTTTTTCAAGAAGAGCCGTATTGACATCAGATGTGTTCATAAATATTATACACCATTTCTTTCATCAAGTAAAGGATTTTTTTATAATTTTAACAAATTTTTGTTCTTCAGGGATCTTTTAGAAATTATTGGCATACAGACGGAAAACTATTCGCCGGAAAAAGGAAAATATTTCTAAAGCAGCGGGCTTGCTTTGCCCTTTGTAAAATAAACAGGTTCATATAACAATGAGAAGCTGATCTTGCAAATTCTGCCTGAAAATAAAAATACTTTGAGCATTTTGCGGAAATTATGGCTCCGAAAACGTTTAAAATTTGTGAATTTTTTTGATAACCTCTTGCAATATCAAATAAATAATGCTAAAATGTTATTATCAGATGTTGTGCCGGTCAGCGCCGGCTTTTTATGAAAGAAGGAGTGTGTTCAATGAATTACGGACATTTTGATCTTGAAAAGAAGGAATATGTCATCACTAAACCGGATACCCCCGCTCCATGGGCAAATTATCTCGGTTCGCCGGAATACGGCGCTATGATCTCAAATAACGCCGAGGGTTACAGCTTTGTTAAATCAGGTGCTAACGGACGTATACTCCGTTACCGTTTCAATACCAATCTTTCTCTCCCGGGAAGATTTATCTATATCCGCGACAACGATACTGCGGATTATTGGTCTGCTTCATGGCAGCCGGTAGGAAAGCCTCTTGACCAGTATAAGAGCGAATGCCGCCATGGTACGGCATATACTGTCATTTCCGCCGAATATGCTCAGGTAAGATCGGAAGTTACATATTACGTTCCTCAGGGAAAGACCTATGAGGTATGGAGAGCTGTTATAACAAATTGCTCCGATAAGCCAAGGAAGCTTTCCGTTTACGGTTTCTGCGAATTCACAAACGACAATAACTACGAGCAGGATCAGGTAAACCTTCAGTATACGCAGTTCATCACAAGAACTACTTTTGAGGAAAACAGGATTATCCAGCATATCAACGAAAACAGCGGCAAGGACGAAACAGGTTCAAACCACCGCGAACGTTTCTTTGGTATGGTGGGCGCTGATGTCTGCGGATATAACGGCGATCTTAATCATTTTATAGGTTCTTACCGCACTATGGCTAACCCTATTGCCGTTGAAAGCGGACGCTGCGATAATGTCCTCAACTACAACGCCAACGCCTGCGGTGCGCTCCAGACAGCCGTTACTCTCGGCGCCGGCGGAACTATTGAACTTATTTATATAGTAGGTCAGCGCAACAGCGCGGAAGCTGCCGAAATACTCAATGAATACAAAACTGCCGGCAAGGTAGACGCTGAGATCAAGGAACTGAAAAACTACTGGCACGGCAAACTTGCAAACTTCCAGATAGATACTCCGAGCAGCGAATTCAACAATATGATAAACGTATGGAACGCTTATCAGTGCTTTATTACGTTTATATGGTCAAGAGCGGCTTCGTTCATCTACTGCGGTCTTAGAAACGGTTACGGCTACCGCGACACCGTTCAGGATATTCAGGGAATTATCCACCTTGATCCGGAAATGGCGGGTGACAAGATCAGGTTCATGCTTTCCGCTCAGGTCGATAACGGCGCAGGACTTCCGCTTGTAAAATTCGATCATAATGCGGGTCATGAAAACGCTCCCGAAGAGGATAACCCCAATTCCGATTACGCAAAGGAAACAGGCCACCCGTCGTACCGTGCGGACGACGCACTCTGGCTGTTCCCGACTATCTTCAAGTACATAGGCGAAAGCGGCAACACCGCATTCCTGGACGAAGTTATCCCTTATTCCAACGGCGGAGAGGGAACGGTCTACGATCACCTCAAGAGAGCAATAGACTTCTCAATGAAGCATCTCGGCGATCACGATATGCCTGCCGGACTCCATGCCGACTGGAACGACTGCCTCAGAATGGGCAAGAAGGGCGAATCTACCTTTGTTGCATTCCAGCTTTACTATGCGATGACCGTTATAAAAGGTTATGCCGAAAAGAAAAACGATACCGAATATGTTAAATATATCGAAGATGTTCAGGGCAAGCTCGGCGCGTCGCTTGCAAAATGCTGGGACGAGGACCGCTGGATCAGAGGTATCCGCGAGGACGGAGTTATCGTCGGCGCAAAGAAAGATCCGGAAGCAAATATGTGGCTCAATCCTCAGAGCTGGGGCGTTATATCCGGATTTGCCTCCAAGGAGCAGGGCGACAAGTCCATGGACTCCGTTCATGAGATACTCAACACTCCTTACGGCGTAAAGCTTCTTGAACCTCCTTATGTTGACCACTTCTTTGACGGTGCGCTCATGCACATATTCAATCCCGATACAAAGGAAAACGGCGGTATTTTCTCTCAGTCACAGGGTTGGGCGATACTGGCGGAATCCCTTCTCGGTCACGGCAACAGGGCGTTTGAATACTTTATGGAATCTTCTCCTGCGGCAATGAACGACAAGGCTGAGATACGCGTTATCGAGCCTTACGCTCATGGACAGTTCACTGAGTCCACACGTTCGCCTTTTGAGGGACGTTCACATGTACACTGGCTGACAGGAACGGCTTCTACGGTAATGGTAGGCTGCGTTGAAGGTATTCTTGGAATGAGACCCAATGCCGACGGTCTGGTAGTTGATCCTGCTATCCCTTCGGAATGGGCAAGCTACACCGTAAAGAAAACATTCAGGGGCAAACATCTCGATATGACCTTCAACAATCCTGCTCATAAGGAAAGCGGCGTTGCGTCAATAGTTCTCAACGGTGAAAAGCTCAGCGGAAATCTTATTCCGGCAGACAAGCTGAAAGATGAAAATGAAGTTATCGTAACACTTGGCTGACAGTAAAAAACGCGGCGCAGTATTTGTAATGCTGCGCCGCTGCCGTTTTTGGGAGGAACTTTTATGCCGGAAAATATTTCACCGGATCTGCGGTACGAAAGAAAAATGCTCAATGCGGGAACTATCCTCGCGCCGCTCCCTGCCGTAATGGTCTCGTGCGGAACAAAGGAAAAAGCAAATGTTTTCACGGCTGCGTGGACAGGGATACTTTGCACCCGCCCGGCGGTGACATATATTTCCGTGCGCCCGTCAAGATATTCTTACGGCATTATTAAGGAAACGGGAGAGTTCGCTATAAATCTTACCACGTCAAAAATGGTTCGTGAAACCGACTTTTGCGGAATGAAAAGCGGAAGGGATATGGATAAGATCAAAAAATGCGGTCTGCACACCGCTCCTTCATTCAGGATAAATGCTCCGATAATTTCTGAAAGCCCGCTTTCGCTGGAATGTAAGGTGAAAGATATAATCCCTCTCGGTTCGCATGATATGTTCATAGCGGATATAATCGCCGTAAATGCTGACGGAAGATATATTGACAGCAAAGGAAAGATAAATCTACAGCAGGCCGGACTTATGGCATATTCTCACGGCGAATATTTTTCACTTGGCAGAAAACTGGGCTCATTTGGGTATTCCGCGGCAAAAAGATCTGCCCGCAAAAGGCGGAACGTTACCGGACGGCGGCAGTGATATCCTTTTATAATGCCGGTCGGATACTTGCCTCGGTAAAAAAATTCAAAAAAACACTTGCAATTTGAAAAAAGATGTGATATACTATACTGGATGTCGTATCTTTATGTGGAGGTGTAAAATATGGAATTCGGTGTGATACAGATAGTCGGCGGCATAATTATGATCATAAGCTGTATCCTGCTTATAATAATAACTATGATGCAGGAACAGAAGCAGCAGGATATGAGTTCGGCGCTTTCGGGTCAGAGCGATAACTTCTTCGGAAAGGGAAATGTAAGCAGCTCCAGAGAACAGGCGCTTGCAAGACTTACGAAACTTCTCGTTGTTGTTTTCTTTGTGGTCACGATCGCTGTAAATATCATTCCGGCTATAATAAGCAGGATAAACGCAAGCTGAATAAAACCGCAAAGCCCTGTGTTTTAGCGAACACGGGGTTTTTTCATATATCTTTCTCCGGAACGTATAAGGCTCTTTGCCGATCGGAGACGGATAAAAACTAAGATCCGATGTCTGTAATTACGGAGGGAAAATATGGCTGATATCAAGGATATATACAAAAACAGAATAAAAGCACAGCTTCGTCCGATGTCCGGAGGCAAAGGTCTTACCTACAAAAGACTGTATTCGCTATGCAAAGGGAAGAGATCCGATGCCGCAGCTTTTGCGTCGGCTGTTGCCGAACTGAAACGGGACGGTATTATTTTTGAAAATAAAAATATGATAGTTTTCTGCGATAATGCGGGACTTTTCCGCGCGAGAGTGGTAAGGATAAACAAAACCTTCGGCTTCATCGGAGACGAAAGCGGAAAGGAATACTTTGTTCCCGGCAAATTCCTTATGGGCGCTATGCCCGGAGATAAAGTAATGGCTAAACTCCTGCCGGAAAGCGGCAAAGAGACTCCTGAGTGTCAGGTGGTCTCGATAACCGAAACAGGCTTTTCGGAATTTTCGGGAGTGGTCAGAAAGATCGGCGGACGATTTTGTGTGATACCCGACGATATATCAAATGAGCCTATAGAGATCTCCGCTCTGGAAGTTCCTGTCAGAGCAGGAGATAAGGTGCTTGCGGAAATATGTTTCAGAGGAGAAAGACATTCCGCTCACAGGGCTAAGGTCACCGGTCTGTTCGGAAGCAGCGGCAAGGCTTCAAGCAGCGCGGAGGCAATATTGTATATGAGCGGGATAGAAACGGAATTCCCGTCTGAGGTGCTCGATGAAGCAAGACAGGCTGAGCACAGGGGCGTGCCGGACGCAGAAGCGTCAAGACGTCTCGATCTCAGGGACAGTGTAATATTCACTATTGACGGTGCCGATACCAAGGACATAGACGACGCTGTGTCGCTTTCGAGGACTCCGGACGGATGGGCGCTGGGAGTCCATATTGCCGATGTTTCGTATTATGTCAAGGCAGGATCGGCTCTTGACCGTGACGCCATGCTCAGGGGTACTTCGGTATACTATGCGGACAAGGTCGTTCCCATGCTTCCGAAAGAACTTTCAAACGGTATATGTTCGCTCAACCCGAATGAAGACCGTCTGGCTTTTTCCTGCCTGATGAAGATAGACGCGGAAGGCAGACTGGTCTCATATAAATTCAGCAAATCGGTCATACGTTCAAGGGTAAAAGGCGTTTACAGCGAAATAAACACAGTTATCGAATGTTTAAAAAACGGCAGTGAAGTTCCCGAAGAACTTGCTTTGAAGTACGGCGGTATTACGGAGACCATAATGCTCATGGATGAACTGGCGGAAATACTTACGGCAAACAAGCTCCGCAGGGGAGCGCCGCAGATAGATTCCCCCGAATGTAAACTTATAGTTGATGATAACGGCGTATGCGTTGACGTCAAAAAACGGGAAAGAGGCAGGAGCGAGCTTATCATTGAGGAATTTATGCTTATGGCAAATACCTCAGCGGCACGGCTTGCAAGGGAGCAGGGGATACCGTTTGTTTATCGAGTCCATGAAGATCCGGCACCGGAAAAAGTTCAGGAACTTGTAGAGACGGTCTCTCAGATGGGTATCGAAGTGCCTCATTTTTCCGAGGCAAAGCCCGCACATCTTGCGGCTATACTTGAAAAAACGGCGGATCTGCCGTTGTCGCCCATGATAAACAATATGGTACTGCGTTCCATGGCAAAGGCAAAATATTCCGACGAGCCGCTGGGACATTTCGGACTGGTGCTTGCAGATTATTCCCATTTTACGTCTCCCATAAGGCGCTATCCGGATCTTGCCATACACCGCATATTGACAGATCTTTGCTATAATAAGCAAAGTATACAGTATATGCAAAAGCGTTATAAGGCTTTTGCCGCCGAAGCGGCGCGGATATCATCGGAGCGCGAGCTTACCGCTATGCGTGCCGAACGTGAATGTGAGGACCGCTATATTGCCGAATATATGTCCGCTCATATAGGGGAAAGCTTTGAGGGAACTGTATCTTCCGTGCAGGAATACGGATTTTTCGTAGAGCTGCCCAATACGGTAGAAGGACTTGTACGCATTGATTCCTTAAAGGACGGACCGTATGATTTTGACGGCAAATTTACGCTGATGAGAGCCGGCAAGCCGGCATACAGGATAGGCGATAGGGTAAGGGTCATCTGTTCGGCGGCGGATATTTCCTCCGGACAGGTGGATATGGTAATAGAATGACCTCCTTAAAGTTGACAAGATTTTTCTGTAATGATATAATTTAATAAGCATGATCCAAAGGAGAATTTCTATGGAATATCTGAAACAAGGCAAGGATATCCTTCTTAAAGTTTCCGATCTTGATCTTGACGAAACACTTGACTGCGGTCAGGCGTTCCGTTGGGAAAGAACGGGTATCGGTCCGGACTGCGCTTACCGCGGGTATATGCTGAATACTCCGCTGCATGTTGCTGCCGAAAAGGATCATTTCAGGTTCTATGATACCGATGAGGAAACATTTATAAATGTATGGGTGCCGTATTTTGACCTTGAGACCGATTATTCGGAGATAAAGAAGATCCTTTCGGAGGACGCTCCGCTTTCAAAAGCCTGCGCATATGCCGGCGGGATACGCATACTCCGTCAGGACAGCTGGGAGGCGCTTTGCTCTTTTATTATCTCGCAGAACAACAATATACCAAGAATAAAGGGGATAATAGGCAGGCTTTGCGAAATGTATAACGGTTTTCCGGACTTTACCGGAATGAAAGGCGTAACTCCGGACGATCTTGCGCCGTTAAGGGCGGGATTTCGTGCAAAGTACATAGCAGACTGCGTAAGCAAGCTGAACTCAGGGGAGATAGTCCTTGAAAATATAAAGGAACTTCCCACTGAAGAGATAAGAAAGATACTTATGACGATAAAAGGCGTCGGTCCAAAAGTAGCGGATTGCGCGATGCTGTACGGAATGTACCGCATCGACTGCGTTCCGATGGACGTATGGATGAAACGGGTAATGGAGCAGTTCTATCCGGAGGGCTTTCCGGAATTTGTGCTGCCTTATGCGGGTATCGCACAGCAGTATCTTTTCCATTATATGAGGACCGGAACATGAAAGGAAGTCAGTTATGCGAGAAAGTATTTTGACCATACCGATAAGCGAAGTGCTTGAACCGAAGGAAGGCTGTCCTATATGCCGTATGAGGGATATGCTCGAACAGCGCACGGTGGAATATATAATGGGCGCAGCAATGATGGAACCCGATGTCCGCATTGAAACGAACCGTGCAGGTTTCTGCCATACTCATTTTCAGCAGATGCTGAAGCAGAAGAACCGTCTTTCTCTTGCGCTTATGTTACAGACTCATCTTGAAGAAGTGGACAAACAGCTTTTTTCACGCAAGAAGCTTTTTGAAGCAAAAAATGCCAAAAAAGCCAAACTTTCGGAGATAAACAGCAGCTGTTTTGTGTGCGAAAAAGTTGACTGGGGAATGGAACGTCTTATGCGGACGTTTTTTGAAATGTATTCTCAGAAGGATTTCCGTGAACTTCTTGCACAGCAGGAATATATTTGTCTGCCGCATTATGATCTTTTGCAGTCTCTTGCTCCCGTATATCTGAAAAAAGACGATCTGGAAAGCTTCAATAAACTGGCGGGAGAACTGACGGAAAGGCATATAGCGCTGCTGTATAAAGATGTTTCTCATTACTGCAAGATGTATGATTACCGGAATTCCGGCAAAGATGCCGACTGGGGCAATTCCCGTGACAGCATTGAACGGGCGATAAAGTTTCTTGTTTCCAGAAACTGATAAATTTTGCAGGCTGAGCCTGCCTCAGCCTGCAAATTAAAATAGTTAGGAGAACAAACTATGTACATTGATTTTCATACGCACGCTTTTACGGAAACTATTGCAGAAAAGGCCATGAGCAACCTTACACGGACTATGATGGAGTCCGATTTCCGCGAAAAAGCCATGCCGGTGACTAACGGAACGGTCAAGGAACTTCTGGAAAAAATGAACGAATGGGGCGTTGATAAGTCGGTAATACTGCCTATCGCTACAAAACCGTCCCAGCAGCATACTATAAATAATTGGGCTGAAAGCGTTCAGAAGGAATTTTCAGAACGTCTGATATGCTTCGGTACAGTCCACCCTGACGCAGACGATGCCCTTCAGGAGCTTGAAAGAATAAAAGAGATAGGGCTCCGCGGAGTAAAGCTCCATCCGGATTATCAGGGATTTCTTGCGGACGACGAAAAAGCTTTCCCGATCTATGAGAAATGCTCCGAACTGGGACTTCCGCTTATTTTTCATGCGGGATTTGACGTCGTTTCTCCGGATCTGATACACTGCACTCCGGAAATGGGCGCAAAGATCATTGACCGATTTCCCAAACTGAAACTGATAATGGCTCACCTCGGCGGCTGCGACTGTTGGGACGATACGGAAAAATATCTCGTCGGAAAGAACGTTTACCTTGATACCGCTTTTATAGACGGTCTTATACCCGATGAACAGGCTCTGAGGATATTCCGCCGCCATGGCACCGATAAGATTTTGTTCGCCTCCGATTGCCCGTGGCATCCGCCTACAAGGGAAATGTCGCTTCTTGACAGGCTCCCGCTGACGCAGGAAGAAAAAGAGGATATTTCTTACAGAAATGCAGAAAAACTTCTGGGGATCTGATCCGTTAAAGATAAATTTTAAATTTTTTCTTGCTTTTTATTTGATTTTATTAACAAAAGAGCAGGTTGCATATTTTATATGTTAAAATGTACAAATATTTGTTCAGGATTTATTTGAATTAACATATTGCTAATTTTCTAATAAAATGTTATAATATTTACAGTATCGTGGGCAGACTATGCCTGCTGATAATTTTATCCATATCGGAGGTGTCAAATATTTATGAAGACGTTTATCTATACGGCTACAGACGTTCAGGGCAATACCGTCAAAAATGCCAGAATGTCCGCCGAAGATGTTAATGATTTTCTTGACAAGATCCATGAAAAGGGTCTGTTCTGCTCCAGCTATAAGGAAGCAAGCGACAAGAAATCAGGTACTCTTCATAAGTTCAAAACAAAAGAGCTGTCCTATAACTGCCGTCAGCTCAGCGCAATGCTTACGTCCGGTCTGACACTTATCAGGGCGCTTGATATCCTGTATAAGGAACAAGAAAAGGATGCCGCAAAACAGGTGTTCAGAGAGGTATATGAAGAAGTTCAGAAGGGTTCTTCTTTCTCGGACGCCCTCAAGATGCAGCAGGGCGCTTTTCCGGACTTTATGGTGTCAATGATACAGGCAGGTGAATCTTCCGGTTCACTGGACGTTATCGTTCGCCGTCTTGAAGATTATTATGACAAACAGAACAAGCTTAACAGCAAGATCAGAAGCGCAATGATGTATCCTATAATCCTTGCGGTGCTTTGTGTTGCTATAGTTGTTGCGCTGTTCACATTCATCATGCCTACGTTCAAGGATCTGCTTACCGAAAGAGATATGAAGGGTCTGACAGGTGCTCTGTTCGCCTTCTCGGACAGCATAAGAGGTTATTGGTACATATATGTCGGAGTTGTTCTGGTAGTTGTATTCCTTGTGTACTATGGCCTTAAGATCCCCGATGTGCGATATAAATTTGATAAACTGATATGTAAGATGCCGAAAGTCGGCAAACTTATCGTAAAGGTATATACGGGACGTTTTGCAAGAACTCTTTCATCTCTGTATTCTTCCGGTATCCCTATGGTAGAAGCTCTTGAGCGTTCATCTTCCGTTCTCGGAAACAGCTTCATTGAAAAAGCTTTCGTTACGGTAATAGATGAGGTAAAACAGGGCGAACAGCTTTCCGTTTCGATACAGAGAACAGGTATTTTCGAGTCGATGTTCTGTTCTATCATCTACGTCGGCGAGGAATCCGGTGCGCTCGATAGTATCCTTGAGAAATCCGCTACATTCTATGAAGATGAATCCGATGAAGCTATCCAGCGTCTGGTAGGTATGATCGAACCTATCATGATCATCTTTATGGGTGTTGCCATCGGTTTCGTTATCGCAGGTATCCTTCCTGCTATCTACAACTCCATGGAGAATATCGAATAATTTTCAGACGCAGCAAAAAAAGCGGCACTATATAAATATCCAAGGTCATTATACCGCAGGTGCGGTCCAAAATATTATTTTATAAAAATTTAGTGAGGTGACGAGTATGCTTTCATTTGATATTACAGACAGACACGTCCGCATTATCCGCGGTACAGAAAATCACGGAAAAATAAAGGTTTCCGACGCTTCCACCATAGACGTTGCGGATGGTCTGATTGTTAATGGTCACATAAAAGATATTCCTAAAATGGCAACGCTCATAAATGATGAGCTGAAGAAAAACAGAATGGCAGATAAGGAAGCCGTTATCAGCGTTTCTTCAAACCTTATCATATTCAAGGAACTGCATATCCCGAAAGCAAAGGGCAATCAGCTCCTTACAATGGTACAGAACCAGATGCAGCATACAATGGGTATTGCAGAAGATTATTCAATATCCTATACTATTGCAGGCGAAGTAGAAGAAGAAGGCGTTCAGGCACTTAAAGTCCTTGCTACGGCTTGTCCTTTTGAAGTAGTTGACTGCTTCAGAAAGGTATTCTCCATGCTGGGCATAAGCCTCCGCTCCGTTGTTGTTTCCTGCAACAGCATTTCAAGGATCATTCTCAATGACCCGAAATCAAGATCAAAAATGCCGATGCTCCTCGTTCAGATCGATCCTAACTTCGTAAGTCTGAACCTTTATGAGAACAATCAGCTCACATTCTCCAGATTTGCTTCTATAGATCCGGAAGACTACGACAATTCCGAGGACTACATCTTTGAAGCTGTCAACGAGAACATTTTCAGAATGTTCCAGTTCCAGAGATCGAGAAACGGAGACAATCCTATACAGAACGTTGTGTTCTACGGCGATACAACAGAATATATCCGTCTTACCAACGCTCTTGAGCAGATGGATATAAAGACCAGTCTGCTGGGCGTTCCGAACAATATCGGCGGATATGAGAACTTTGAATTCCAGGCATATGCGAACGCTATCGGCGCTATGTTCCGTATAAATAAGGACATAGAGCGTATCAACCTGATCGAAGTTGACGCTTCTTCCGGACGTGTAAGCGCCGGTGCCTCCTTCGCATTGAGCATTCTCGGTGCTGCTGTAGTATCCTGTGCAGTAGTCGGAGCTGTATGGCTCTTCGGAAATATACAGGTGAACAACTTCAACAAGCAGACTGCCGATATCCAGACTTACCTTGATTCTCCGGAGGTAGCAGCTCAGATAATGGCTGTAGACACCGCAGAGACCAAGCTGAACAATATCAATGCAGTCAAGGACGCTGTTACACTTGCAAACAAGAACTTCAGATCAAAGCCGAAGCTTACTACCGACGTTATAGACGCGATAGAAGATACTTTTGAAGGCACAAGCGTTTATTGGAAGCAGCTTTCATACGGAGACGGACATTTCGATATCGAATGTGTTGCCGATGACGTTGACGAGCCTGCTACCGTAGTAGGAAACTTCTTTAACGCTGAAGATAAGATGTTCAAAAACATTACATACACCGGCTTTACCGAAAACGACGTGCAGACATCAAACGGTGTTTTGGGCGGAAATACAACAGACGGCTACACATTCCATGTTATATTTGATATGATCGAGCCGGAGCTTGAAGAAGAAGCCGCTCCTGCGGAAACCGCCGCAGATGCAAGCTGAGAAAGGTCAGGTGATGTAAAATGAATATGAAACTTTCCTACAGAGATAAAGTAATATTTATTGTTGTAATAGTTATTGTTATCCTTATAGCCGGATTTTTCCTTCTCATAAGACCGAAATTTCAGGATGTTGACGCTGCAAGGGCAGCTTATGAGGCAAAACAGCAGGAAAAAACGGATATAGATACCAAGATAAGCACTCTCCCGCAGCTGATCGAAGATATGAAGACGTCAGCTCAGGAAGTAGGCGAACAGCAGGAACTTTTCCTTACTGAGCAGGATCCTTACCTGAATGAAACTTATGTAAAAGAAGCTCTTGAAAGCCTTAATCTCAGATATGCCAGCATTACGACCGAATATGCAGAAGCAAATCCGATAACAAGATATACCGTAGCACCTCCCGAGACTTTGCTGGCATATGATAATAAGATGAATGCCGACCTGTATCACGAACTTCCTCAGGAAATATATGACAAGTATCTTGGTACAGCAGCTGCCGGATATCCGGAATCTATCGTAGGCGAAACAAAAATGACGGTAGTATTTTACGGCGATATGCAGCTTGACGATGTTTATAACGTTATCGACAGACTTTCGGAAGATGACAAGGCTGTAATACTCAACTCGGTCGCTTCCGGTGATATTACGGAGGAAAATACTGACGGCGATGTTACATTCACTTGCGAGATAACCGTTTACAACATCTTCCCGCTCAATGTTGACAAGGTAATGGAAGAAAATGACGATTGGCAGCAGTACCTCGGTCAGACTCCGGCAGCTGCTGAAGAAACAGCGTAATAAAATTTTTCGGACAATTCCGGCGAGCAAAAGACGGTCTTGTCCGAGCGGGCTTAACCGATAGGCAAAAATTGCTTATCGGTTGCTCCTGCAATTGGAATATTTTAAGAGAATGACGATTTTTGAGAGAAAGGGTGAATAAGATGAAAGAACAAAAACGGCGTCATAGTCTGAGCGGTGCGGTTCTGATCATGGTGCTGACCGTAATGGTAGTTCTTTTGATCATGTTGATGGCAACGCTGACTGTTGTTACTACGGCAAATCAGCGCATCTATACTAAGTTTGAAGAAAATCAGGCTTATTATACTGCTCGTTCCGCACTTGATGTTTTCACTAAGAGCATGCTCGTCGACAAAAATTATTATTCAGACAAGGCAAATGCTGATAATTCCTCATTGGTAAAGAGCAATTTTGAAGCATATCTTAACGGCAATAATGATAAAACCCACGAAATGACTCAAGGTCTTGCACTGCAGCTGGATATGTATTCACTGTACTGCGTTGGCGGTGAAAACGTCGATCAGGACGACCTTAAATCATATGCGATGAGCTCCGGCATAACCGGTACGGACGACGCCAAAGATGAGTATATCAATTACTTTGGAACACAGATCAAGTCCAACGGCGACCCCGAAGGAAGCACACAGCTCGTTTATGAAGTATGGCTCCCTCAGGTAGCCGGTACGTCCGGAGATTACGGAAAGCTTTCCGACGGCGGATTTGAAGCAACTCCTACAGGCGTAACAGCAGGCGGCGGTAAAGCTACCATTACTGTTGAAGTTGTAGACAGAAGATATGACCTTGGCACATATACCGACGGCGGAGCAACAAAGACTGTTGAGGAATCCAACAGAGAAAATTTCTTTGATCCGGCAAACTATATGACCAACAAGGATAAGATAGCAGAAGCTATATTCAACGGCAACCGTAAAAAAGACGTTATGCGCGTTAAGATAACGGCTACATCTGAATTTGAAGGCACTAAAGGAACGGCTGTTATTTACTACGATACAAGAGAAAAACAGGCTACGAACACATCAAAGGCTATCACGCTGTTCAGCGGTGCCGTAGGTGATAACTTCAGCATCGTCGGCGGAGGTTCAATGGTAGGCAGCGTAAACTGGTCTAACGATGGTGTTATATGGGGCAACTTCTTCGTTGAAGATAATTTCACTTGCGCTCCTAATGGTCCGAGAATTTACCTGACAAAAGGTGAATCCGCATATGTAGGCGGAGACTTTACCGATCAGAACGACCATTTCGGCGTAAACTCATATGGACTCGGTGCGTCTCCTTCAAAGGACGACAGACCAATACTGTTCATTGAAGGAACATATTCCGCCAGAAATACAAAGCCCGGCAACGTTACAGGCACGGACCTGATAGTAAGAAACGGTATTAATACCGATACAAACGAATTTGCATGGGACGGTGACATTTACTGTGTCGGAAATTTCGATCTCCGCAACGGTACACAAGTCTCTATCAACGGCGATGTATATGTTGAAGGCGATATTATCGTAAGCGGCGGCAGAGGCGGTTTCCAGGTAAACGGCAGCACAATTGATTTTTCCGGCGTTACCGGAAAAGTTTATTGCAGCGGAACTGTAAGAAACGATCCTAACCCTTCACTTGATACACTGAATTTTGATGCAAATCTTGCTACCGGCGGTATAGGGGAAGTTGATCCGTCAAACCCCAAATATGACGGAACTACATATGACGGCAGAGAAGGTCCGGTCAACGGATTTATAAGCAAAAATCTTCCTGCAAAGTCTACTATAATAGACCCGAATGCAGGTACTACCGATATCGAATTTAGACTTCCTGACGGCACTGTGGCTACAGGCGTTAACAAGAAAATGCCTACTCACGTCAGAAACTTCAATGAGTATTATGAAGTAGACGCTTTAGGAAATCTTATAATCGATCCTACCACAAGCAGACCTATTCCTATTGATTCCGTAACGGAATCGGGAGTACCGTTCAATGATCCGAGCTTTATCAGCGGTGCAGCCGAACTGCCCAATTCAAATATAAATACCGCTGCAACGGAAAGATATCATCTTTCAAGCGGAAGCCGCAACATAACGATATCCGGAGGCGGTACTGTTGAAATAGTTCTTGACGGTACATCATACGGGGCATTAAATATAACGGTTGATGACGGCACCTTCGAGGAAATGGACGCAGATTTAACCTCAAGAAATATCCTCAACTTTCCGGATTATTCAAATAAGCTGCAGAAAGCAAAATCGACGAGCGGTGAAAACGAGTCTGTCATCTGCGGTACCGCAGAGATAAACAGCTCAAGGACCGTTATTTGTGTTATGGATTCATCGTTTATGATGGGCTCTATGGGCACTGTGACGGGCGAAAAAATCACGCGCGCTTTTGAATATGCCACCGAAAACAGCCTGCCGGTTATTGTATTTGCGGTTTCAGGCGGCGCTCGTATGCAGGAGGGCATTCTCTCGCTTATGCAG
>CANRJZ010000004.1 GCA_947631055.1 uncultured Clostridia bacterium
GGCTGTTTGACAAGGTTTAGATGACAATAACCGTTAGTTCAAGGGGAACGCTCTCTCTTGCAGAGCGTTCCCCTCTTTCCAACAGCTAAAGGCTGTTGGAAATTCACCCTTTTGCAGAGCACTTTGGAAAAGGGGAGTTTCGCCGTTCTGCGAAAAACGAACTGCGTTCGTCTGGGCGACGGGGGCTTTGCCCCTCGACCCTACAGCCTTGAAAGGCTGGCGAACTTTTTTCTCTATTTTGCGCAAAGCGCAAAATTATAATATGAATGTTTGCCTCCAACCATACCCGCCCCCTTGAGGGGCTATATATTTTAACGATTTATTATTTACTTACTTTGGGGGTGATATGCCTGCAAGCTCAGCTTGCTGCGTGCAGGCTCAGCCTGCCTCTCAACTCTCAACACTTATTATATTTAGATCCGGTTTAAAACTTTTGAAATAATTCTTGCGTTTTTTATTTACATATGCTATAATGAAAATACTATGAAATAAACGGACGGAAGGATGATCATTAATGGAAAAAAGGACGGATAATATGCTGCCGGAACAGGAAACCGTTATAAACGCTCAGATCCCTTTAACGGAAGAGATCAACGAGTTCCGCGGCAACGATCGGGGACGCGATGACTGGGAAAATTTTGATCCGGTAACGGGATTTTATAATAAGAAATACGGCAGGATAGCTGCCGTCAGATTTGGTACGAATAATAACGGAAAACTCGTTTTTTCTGCCGTTATATGTATAGTAAATTATGACGAGCTCCTGCAAAGATACGGTCAGGTGTTCTGCGACGCCGTGCTCGAAGAAGCTGCCGTTATAATAAAACGAGGTCTGGATAAAAACAGCCTTATATACCGGAACGGAGCGGATGAATTTACGGCTGTGGTCCTTACCGACAGCCGCAGCGAGACAGAAAAGAAAGTAAGGCAGATCATTGCTGAAATAGAAAACATTTACAGCGACAGCGACGTAAACGTGCGCTGCGCTGCCGGCGCCAATATCCGCACAAATGACGAGCCCTTTGAAATACTTAAACAAAAAACCCATCTTGCTGCCGGAACGGCTCAGGTGCATAAGGAAAAATACGGCAGTTTCGTCTTTTATGACGAGGCGGAAAGCGACGGCTATATTTCTTATCGCGATACCGTAAGAACGGCTCAGGGAAACGATCAGAAACAGGTGAAGCGCGTTTCTTTGGGAAATTCTGAAATAGTGTCTTTTGCATTGAAGATCTTTGAAAAGACCGCCGATTTTGACGCGGCTGTAAACGCCTTTATGAGCAAGACCGGCAGAATTTTTGATATGGAACGGATACTGATACTTGACGTGAACAGGACATATTGCTCGATAAACATCGCCTATCAATGGAATTCCCGCGAAATGGCGTCAATAGAAAAAAAGAGCTTCACTATTGAAAGATCAAAATTTGAACTTATCGAAAGACGTATGAAGATGAACGATTTTCTTCCTACGGACAGGGCGGCATACGAAAAATATGCTTCAAAGGAACACGGAAAAGCAAACGGAAGCGGAGCTGTGTATTCCTTCCAGATGTTCAACGGCAGCGAACTTATGGGCTGCGTTGTTTATGAGATAAAAGGCGCTTCTGCCGATGAGTATACGATAAGTATCCTGAACAGATTGGCGGGAATAGTTTCGGCTCATTATGCAAAGTCCAAGACTACCCGTGAAAGCAGGGCAAAAAGCGAATTCCTTTCAAAAATGTCTCACGAGATAAGAACGCCTATGAACGTTATAATAGGTATGACTAAGATCGCTCTCGAGTCGGAAGGGATAACCGAGGAGGCGGCAGATTGTCTCAGGAAGATAGACAGAGCCTCAAATTATCTTCTTTCGCTGATAAATGACATTCTGGATATGTCCCGTATCGAAAGCGGAAAAATGACCGTTGAAGAGGCTTACATAGACCTTGAAGAACTTCTTGACGGTGTGGATACCATGATAAGGGTCCAGACCGATGCTAAAGGCATATGGCTGAGAAACGAAAGGAATATCAACTCTCCTTACCTGCTGGGAGATCCCCTGAAACTTAATCAGATACTTATAAATATTATGGGAAATGCCGTTAAATTTACCGAAAAGGGCGGCATAACCCTTTCCGTTTCGGAAAGCAGTCCGTCTGCGCGCGGAGTCGTAAAGGTAACGTTTTCCATAAAAGATACAGGCATAGGAATTAGCGAAGAAAATATAGGAAAGATATTCAACAGCTTTGAACAGGCTGATGAAAAGATCGTCCGCAGATACGGAGGAACGGGTCTCGGACTTTCGATAAGCAGCAGCCTTGCAGAGCTTATGGGCGGCAAGCTCGAAGTAAAAAGCAAACTTGGAACAGGCTCGGAATTTTTCTTCACGATACCGATGAAAGTTACCGCTAAGGAGACAGCAAACGAAAATAAAAAGAATAGTGAAACGGATCTTTCTTCCAAAAGGCTGCTCATCGCCGAGGACGACGAGCTCAATCGGGAGATAATAAAAACTTTGCTTGAAAAAGAAAAGATCAGCGTGGAACTCGCCGAAAACGGTCAGGAAGCCGTTGATATGTTTGCCGATTCCGAAACCGGATATTATGACGCCATTCTTATGGATATCCGTATGCCGGTAATGGACGGCATAGAAGCCGCCAAAAAAATACGCAGCCTTGACAAAGAGGACAGCGTTTCGGTGCCTATACTCGCTATGACTGCCAACGCTTACGATGAGGACACCAGACGTTCGGTCGAAAGCGGTATGAACGGTCATCTTACCAAGCCTGTGGATATCAAAAAGGTATTGAAAGAACTTGTAAGAGTCCTCTGATCATCGGAAGGAAGCGCATACATATAATGTCTATAAAAATAAGCCGCAAAAATATGGCGGTGCTGCTTATAATAATTTCCGCTTTGTGCTTTACGGGAATGAATTCCTGTGTGCGGCTGGCCGGAGAGCTGCCTTCCGTGCAGAAAGCTTTTTTCAGAAATCTTGTATCAGCTTTCTTTGCGGTCATAATGCTTGTACGAAGCCGTACTCCGATACGAATACAAAAAGGCTGCACTTTTGCGATGATAATGCGTGCGGTCTGCGGAACAGTGGGAGTGCTGTGCAATTTCTATGCAGTGGATAAGCTGGATCTTGCGGACGCATCTATGCTGAATAAGCTTTCTCCGTTTTTTGCGGTGGTATTCTCAATTATAATATTGAAGGAAAAAACATCTCCCGCACAGGTAGCGGCGGTAATTATTGCCTTTATAGGAAGTCTTTTCATAATACGTCCGACATTTGCAAATATGGAACTTGTGCCGTCTCTCATAGGATTTACTGGAGGAATGGGAGCAGGTGCGGCGTATACTTTTGTGCGGTTTATGAAGCAGCGCGGAGAAAAAAGTGCAATGATAGTGCTGTTCTTTTCGCTGTTTTCGTGCATTGTCACTCTGCCGTTCATGATCGCGGGATTTGTTCCCATGAGCGGCTGGCAATTGTTGATAATGCTCCTTGCGGGACTTTTTGCGGCGGGCGGACAGTTTGCGATAACCGGTGCTTACGCTTATGCTCCGGCAAAGGAAGTTTCCGTTTACGACTATTCTCAGGTGATATTTTCCGCAATAACGGGATTTTTCCTGTTCGATCAGGTACCGTCGGCTTTAAGCTTCGCAGGATATTTTATCATTATCGGAGCGGCTGTATGGACGTTTATCAGAAATGATCGTGGATCAGATCATACGGCAGAGTCTGATGCAAGACCGCGGAAAAATTAAAAAGCGCGTTTTGCGGTATATACTGCCGCGTTCTCGGCTCGGACGGCGCTTTGCTGGCGTGTATTGAAGTCTGTCCTGAAGAATGGTCAAACAGGCTTATGGTAACGGAATTATGGGTATCCGATAAGCTGCGCGGTCAGGGGATCGGCAAGACGCTGATGGATAAAGCAAAGGAAATAGCTATTGAGCAGAATAGGCGTGCCATTATCCTTGAAACGCAATCCTGCAACACAAATGCGATCGGGTTTTATCTTCATGAGGGCTTTGAACTGATAGGATTTGACACTTGCTGTTATACAAACAATGACATCGGAAGACGGGAAGTAAGGCTTGACCTTGGTTATTTCTTTCACAAAGATGAGCGGAGATATTGATTTTTTGGCTCTCACTTTCGGGTAAATGAGAAAAGGCTTGTGAGAGATCATTTTAATTATACTTTGTACGTTCCATAATTGAATTTTGTATAAACAATCGTTTTTGCTATTGATTTTGAAGTGCGAATGTGGTAAAATGATACTATCCGAGGAGGGATATGATGAGATCATTAAAAATAATTTCTTTGGTCAGCGCCGCGGCTTTGTCGGCGGCTGTCTTTTCCGGCTGCAGCAATAATAATGCCGGCAACGGCGGTGAAACTCCCGCCGAACAAGCAACGGAGGTAACATATGATATGAATACGGAAACTTCATACAAGGCAAATTATGACAATATAAAAGCTTTGGGACGTACATATTTCAATGAAGACAAACTGTACTGCGCTCTTTCCGGAAGCGGAGCGGAATTTTCCTTTACCGGCACCGAATGTAAAGTTTCCGTGACCGGAGATTCCACTTCTCTCAGTGCGGCAAACGCCGACAATCAGGTCCGTATCGGCATATATGTCAACGGAGAAAGAGTCATTGACGATATGATCGATAACCTTCAGGAGACATATGACGTATTTTCAAGCGATACAGCCGAAGATGTCACCGTTTCGATAGTAAAGCTTTCGGAGTCCCCAATGTCAACAATGGGCATAGGCGATATAACCGTTAAAGGTACGCCGATAAAACCTACCGATAATAAAGATCTGTTTATAGAATTCATAGGCGATTCGATCACCTGCGGATACGGCGCTGACGATCCCGATAGGGATCATCATTTCTCGACCAAGACCGAGGACGTTACAAAAGCTTATGCTTACAAGACGGCGCAGGCGCTCAATGCGGATTACAGTATGGTATCATTCAGCGGATACGGCATTATATCGGGATATACGAGCAATAACCAGAAGGTAACGTCACAGACCGTTCCTCAGTTTTACACAAAACTTGGATATTCATGGTCGGCTAACGGAAACTTTACTCCGGCAAATGTTGAATGGGATTTCTCAAAACGCCAGCCGGATCTGATCGTTCTCAATCTTGGCACCAATGACGACAGCTATACTCAGAACGACTCCGAAAAGCAGGAAGAATACAGCACGGCATATACCGAATTCCTGAAAACTATACGTGAAAAAAATCCGGACGCAAAGATCCTCTGCGTTCTCGGAATAATGGGGGACAGGCTGTTTGAATACGTTCAGTATGCCGTTGAAAACTATACCGCAGAGACCGGCGACAACAATATTTATACTATGAAATTTGATGTTCAGGATCCTGCGGACGGCTATTCCGCCGACTGGCATCCGTCAATAGTTACTCACGACAAGGCAGCCGAAAAACTTACAACTGAAATAAAAGCGATACTTGGACTGTAAATATCCGTACGGGATAAATTTACGGTCTGCGGCGCTCGCACGAAGCGGAGATCAGACATATCAAAAAACGCGGCTTTAAAACGCCGCGTTTTTTAGTTACATATTTCCGGTAAGAGCCATTATTATTGCGGTGACGGCAACGGGACATGTCTCGCAGCGCAGGATACGTTCTCCAAGCCATATGTTTACGGCGCCGGAGGCTTCCGCATATTCAGCTTCCGCGCGTTCAAATCCGCCTTCGGAGCCTATCATTACGGCAATTTTTCCCGTTTGCGGGAGGGATATATCGTTCAGACGTTTTCCGCCGTTTTCATAGCAGAAAAGCTTTATATCGTTATTTTCCATATCCTTTACCGCTTCGGCAAAAGACATCATCGGAGATATCTCCGGAAGTATTCCCCTTCCGGATTGCTTTGCGGCTTCTTCGGCTATTTTCCGAAAGCGTTCATATTTTTTGGAGTATGATCTTTCGTCCGGACGGGCGATACATCTTGCCGATATAAAAGGTACGATCCTTGCAATTCCCAGTTCGGTCGTTTTTTGTATTATTGATTCAAGCTTGTCCTGCTTAGGGAAAGCCTGATAAAGCGTAAGCGATATCGAAGGCTCGGAACGCGACGGTCCGGAGCTTTCCACACGGCAGAGCACTTCGTTTTCTGAAAAAGATTCGATCACGGTATGATAATCCGTGCCGTTATGGCAGAAAGTTATTTTTTCTCCGACTTTCATTCTGAGAGAAAATCCTATGTGGCGGGCATCGCTTCCGGTTACTTTTATCAGGTCGTCGGCCGGCGAATCGGTAAAAAATCTTGGCATTTCATCAGATCCTTTGCTTTATGGTATATCATGCGCATAAATACAGCGCTGATTTAAATATTCAAGGCAATAATAATTTTAATACATATCCGCTTCTATGTCAAGCGGTATTTTTGCAAGCTGAGCTTGCAGGCGTATATCCTCTTATCAGATAGAATTGATTATTTATTACTCTTGGACTATTTTATTATAGTTAGGTAAATTATAATATAGTGTTGAGAGTTGAGAGTTAAGAGTTGAAATATTAAAGGTTCAGTTTTGAACATACCCGCCCCCTTGAGGGGACTATAAATTTTTATGTAAAATATATTGCTTTTTTTATCGGAATATGATACTATATATAGTAAGATTTACAGTAGATCTGCCTGCTTTTGTGCGGATATACATTTATTGTCAGTTCCTGACTTATCGGAGGTCCATATATGAATCCAAAAGAACCGATCATTTTTGATCCGGATCACCCTATTGCGCATTACGAACGTGCGCGGAAACTTAAAAAAAAGAGCGACCGAACTCTCGGAAGGTGCAGGATTGTTTCCGCTGCTGCTTTTGTCATAGGTACGGCATGCGTGCTGTATAATCCGGGAATGATGGCTTTGAACGCTTTTTTTGGTTTGCTGTTCTGCATATTGTCATTGACCGGCTGTTGGCTCAAGCGTCAGATGATGTGCCTTTTCGCCATACCGTTAGGATTGACGGCGTCGCTGATCGCGGGGTTTTCCGGTTCGGGTATCGCATATGTGGGAGCGGCGGTGTTCTTTATCGCGTCGGGACTTGAAATATTTTCTATAAATGCTGTTGCCGAACATAATATGCTGAAGCAGCTTCCGGGTTTTCCGTTTTTTGATGTTTCTATGGATAATATCTCTTTTGCCGCAAAGGACCGTTTCGGCTCGGATCAGTTTATTGACAGCAGCGAATTCAATAAGGAAAAGGAACATATAAAGCTTGTTCCGGTCGGAGAACCTTCCGAAAATATGGAGGAGATTTTTTCAGAGGAACAGGATATACCCGAAGAAAAAAATATTGCCGATGACGGCGAACAGAAAGATATGGTCTGGGATACCGACGGAAAACGCAAGGATAAAACCATTTCGGACGTTGAACTTTTCGGCTGACAGTCCGTTGATTTGTGTGTGATCGTGATATGGAATTGAATTATCTTGAAATATCCGTTCCGGCGGGGTATATGTACGGCGGAAATCAGATTCTTTTCGGGGAAAAAGTTTCACGCAGCGGCTGCGGAATGATAGCGGCGTGCGACTATATACTTTACTCTATGGGCAAAAGACACATTCCGATAGAAGAATATACGGAATTTGTAAGCAGGTTCCGCGATGATGATGCATATCGGAACAGCCTGAATTTGCTGGGGTTATTCCCGTACAAGGTGATAAGGCTCATAAACAAGTATCTTGAAGGTTCGGAAGTAGTATTCTTAAAAAGCAGAAATTTTTCTCCGGAAAGTTTCAGACGATTTGTTTTTTCTTCAATATCGGCAGGCTTTCCGGTAATAGTCAGGGTCGGACTGAACGGAAAAAAACTTCCGTACAGGATAGAATATACTGATAAAAGAGGACGTTCAGGTCATGGAAAGATCGGCTGGCATTATATTACCGTGACCGGTTTTACCGACGACGGAAAAGTTATTTTTTCCTCGTGGGGAGGAAAGGGAGAGACCGATATCTCGCTTTTATACCGTTATTCCGGACTGACCGGAGGGATCATAACAGATAAAAGGGAGGCGGTTCGTTCCGGAAAATAAAAATATTAAATACGGCGCTTGCCGTATCAATAATATTACAGCAAAATCTTATTAAAAACCGAAAGGAAGATAAAAATGGCAGATGAAAAGAAAAAAGGCATAATTGCCGAATTCAAGGAATTTGTCGCCAGAGGAAATGTTATCGACATGGCTGTCGGTATTATTATGGGCGGCGCGTTTACTCCTATTGTCAACTCTCTTGTCAACGACATCGTTATGCCTTGCGTAGGAATGATAACCGGAGGAATAGATTTCTCCGACAAAAAAGTCGTTCTGAAAGATGCGGTCATGAACAGTGAAGGCGTTGAGGAGATCGCCGAAGTTGCCATAAGATACGGAAGTCTCATTCAGGTGATCATCAATTTCCTGATAATTTCGCTGTGTGTATTTTTCCTTATAAAGGCTATCAACAAGCTCAAAAAGAAGGAAGAACCGGCTCCCGAAGAACCCGCAGCAGAGCCTGAGCCTACCAAAGAAGAACTTCTTCTTACAGAGATACGCGATCTTCTGAAGGAGAATGCATCTTCCGAAAATAAAAAGGAATAGAACGGTCCTGTACATATAAATGATCTTGCCGGCAGACGGCAGGTCATAAAAGATCTATGGCATTGTAAAAACGGCGCGGGCATACCGCGCCGTTTTTTAACTTGTTTTGAGGGCGGCAAAGCTCTCAACACTAAATAAAAGTTATAGCTTTTTAAGATTTACAAAAGGATAATAATGTGATATAATAAATACAGTTTAAAGGAGGTGTGTTATGTCTGCGGAATTAAAAAACAGCCGGCTGCGGGAGGAAACATCAGAGACCGCTTCCGTATCCGCCGCTGTAGGAAGATATAACCGCGTCGGTATCCTTGATACTCTTCGCGGAACTGCCATAATTTTTGTGATGATATATCATCTGCTTTATGATCTGATCTTCTTTGCGGGAAAAGATATACCGTTCTTCTTTTCCGAAGGAATGGATATGATACATAATTTTTTTCTGACCGTGCTTTTCCTTGTGTCGGGCATATGCGCCGGATTTTCGGGACATGTCCTGAAACGGGGAGCGGAATTGTTCCTTATGGGAGAGATACTTACGCTGGCAACGGCTGCTTTTTTTCCGGACGAACTTATAGTTTTCGGAGTGCTGTCGTGTTTCGGTATGTCAATGCTTATATATGGCATAATTTCTCCGGTAATGAAAAAATTGCCTCAGTTGGCTGTATTTGCCGTTTTTGCCGCTCTTTCAACGATATTTTTCAATTTCCACCGCGATGGGAGCCTGTTTTTTATAATTGACAGCATAAAGCTCGATCTTCCGAGAAATATATATCACCTTTATCCTATAGGGATAACGTCGGCAGGATTTCGTTCGGCGGATTATTTCCCGCTGATACCTTACGGGTTTATCTTCCTTGCCGGAACGGGACTGTCCGGATCATTTGCCGGAAAGGAGCTGCCGGAATTCCTTTACAAGATAAATTTGCCGATAGTGAACTTCTGCGGAAAATATTCTTTGTGGTTATATATTATTCATCAGCCGCTGTTTCTGGCAATTACATATTTTATGTGAAAGGACGCTTTATGGAAAATCTTACAAATATCAATGTAATAAAAAACATTATGGAACGCCATGGGTTTTCTTTCAGTAAAAGTCTCGGACAGAATTTTCTTGTCAATCCGTCCGTATGTCCTAAAATTGCCGAAATGGGAAACGCTTCGGAAGGCTGGGGAGTTCTGGAAATAGGCGCAGGGATCGGAGTTCTCACCAACGAACTTGCCAAAAGAGCCGATAAGGTGGCTGTGATAGAGATCGACGGCAGGCTGATACCGATACTGAAAGAGACTCTTGCCGAGCATAATAATATTGAAGTAATAAATGAAGATGTTATGAAAGCTGATCTTGCAGGGATAATAAAGGAAAATTTTGCCGGTCTTAAAGTTGCCGTGTGTGCTAACCTTCCGTATTATATAACATCTCCCGTGATAATGCTGCTCCTTGAAAGCAGACTGCCGATAGATTCGATAACCGTAATGGTACAGAAGGAAGCCGGCAAACGCATATGCGCCGGAATGGGCACGCGTGAAGCCGGAGCCGTAACGGCGGCGGTAAGATATTATTCCGAACCGAAAATGCTTTTTGACGTTTCCCGCGGAAGTTTTATGCCTGCACCGAATGTGGATTCCTGCGTGATAAGGCTGGACGTGCGCAAAGAACCTGCCGTTCATGTGAAAGACGAAAAATTATTTTTCCGCACGGTGAGAGGAGCCTTTTCGCAGCGCAGGAAAAATCTTGCGAACAGTCTTTCTTCATCACTGGGTATGCCTAAGGAACTCGTATCGGCTGCTATAGCGGAAGCGGGACTTGCGGAAAACGTGCGTCCGGAGCAGCTTTCGCTGGAAGAACTCGCCGCCGTTTCCGACTCGATTGCAAAATATTTATAAAACGAACATTTGTGCATACTGCATAATTTCTTCCAAGAAAATTTTCCCAATTATAAAAAAATAACAAAAACCACTTGTTTTTATTCCGGAAATGGGTTATAATATTTATTGTAAGCACAGTATATTGTTTGTGGGGAATATTTTCCGTTAAGGGATATTATTCACGCTTATCCGATGACTGTAAAACTATCTTGCAAAGGAGTGTTATAAATGAATAACGAACAGACAATGACATTTTCTGTCATAGAAGATAAAGAGGGCGAGATGAAAAAAAATCTTACGGCTATTTATGACGCTCTTAAAGAAAAGGGATATAATCCCATAAATCAGATAGTTGGTTATATTTTATCGGAAGACCCGACATACATAACCACATACAACAACGCCCGAAGTCTTATACGGCATATAGACCGTGATGAGCTTTTGCAGGCTCTCGTAAAGTCTTACCTCGGCGAATGAATGTTATGTGCGTTGTGTGCGGCGGAAGCGTGCAGGACGCACTTTTATTTTGCCTGTAAAGATATGGCAGATCAATGTTTCCAAATTGAAATTAAATTGTAACCGTTTTGTAGTTTTATTTTGCCTCGGAATGTGCTAAAATATAGATGTAATAAATCAAGCGGCCGCAGTTTATAATAGTAATGTTCTTTAAAACGCATATGGAGGCTTTTATGTTAAAAAAGATCATTACTGCTGTTATAGCTGCGGTGTGTATCGGGACGCTTTCTGTCAATGCGGCGGATATAAATTCTCTTGACAGGACCTGTCATGGCTATGGTCAGGGAAGAGAGGTCGATGACTGCAACCGTCCGACAGGCGCTGCTGCTTTCAATGATGAATACGGCTGTTACGGCTGTAGGGCAATGCTTGATGATGACAAAAAAATATGTCTTACTTTCGATCAGGGATATGAAAACGGCTATACCGGACAGATCCTTGATACGCTTAAAGAAAAGAATGTCAGGGCGGTATTCTTTCTCACCGGAGATTACGCCAAGCGGAACGAAAAACTCGTCCGCAGAATGATAGATGAAGGTCATATCATCGGAAATCATGGAATGGAACATTTATCTTTGCCGTCTCTTTCAATAGAAGATGCTGAAAATGAGATAATGTCGCTCCATGAATTCGTCAAGGAAAAATACGGCTGTGAAATGCAGTATTTCCGTCCGCCATGCGGGGAATATTCAGAACAGTCTATGGCAATATGCCAAAAGCTTGGTTACAAGACTTTGCTGTGGAGCTTTGCTTACGAGGACTGGAACGTAAATTCTCAGCCGGATCCGTCGGCAGCTTTCAAGCGCGTCTCTGAGGCGGCGCACGGCGGAGAGATATGTCTTCTGCACAGTGTTTCCGCGACAAATGCGGAGATACTTCCAAAGGTGATCGACAGCTTCAGGGAACAGGGCTTTGAGCTTGGACTTCCCGATGAAGAGTAAATGTGCTATTCATTGTAAGGGATAGATCCCTTTTAATGATATTTCTCGGCTTGCCGATGCAGACGGTAAGCTTCCGAGTCTCTCCTTGTTTTATTTTCTTTGAAGGCGGAACTGCGCTAACAGTTCCGCCTGTTTTCTTTTTGGGCAGGCTGAGGCAGGCTGAGCCTGCACGCGTATATCCTCTTATAAGATAGCGCGGGTAATAATATTATTCTTGGACTATTTTATTATAGTTAGGTAAATTATAATAAAAGAATTCCCGCTGTATAAGCGGGAATTCTTTTATGGCGTTATTCTATGCATATTTCACAGGGCTCGTAATATCCGTTTTGTATATCTTCATTCGTAAGCCGCCGTTTATTGCTTTTATCCTTGATTATGTAACAGTCTTCCGTATGATATTTTGTTCCCGAATCGGTCACGTAATATTTCCCGTAATATTTTTGCTCCATAGCTTCATATACGGATACGGCGGCGGTAACTGCTGTCAATATGACCACAACAGTACAAAAAAGAGTCAGGAGCTTATGTTTAGCCAATTTACGGCGTACCCGCGTAAAAATATTCGGGTTGAGAAGCTTGTGAACAAATTCGTTGGCTTCGTATTCTTCGGTAACATCTTTGCCGATGACAGGAGATGTACTGAGATGACCGCAGAAAATATGCCCCGTCTCATGCGCAAGAACTATGCATTTTTCCTCTTCGGAAAGACCTTCATTCACGAATACTATTCTGTAATTGCTGTCCGCATATGTAAAACCGCGGGAATTGTCGGCATAGTTCCGTAATTTCAGTTCGCTGATAATGGTATCGGAATCTTCATTGCTGCCGAATTCGGCTACTATATATCCAAGCTGTTCAAGGATATTTTTAAGAGTATCCGAGTTTATCCCGGCAGGACGGTATTTGTTCAGGAACTCCTTGGCTTTGATGCTTCCGTTATTTTTTGACATATTTTACGACCTTCCCCGAAAAGCAACGGGTATACCCCTTTCAGCGTTAATGCCGCTTATTATAAAACGGAATTATATACTATTCTGTGGTTTATGCTCGCTAAGCGCATATCAGACCGCAAATGTTTTACGGTCTGATACAGGGCGGATATTATTTGCCTATCCTGCGGCCTCTCATCTTTTTGATAACGCCGTCTACTTTTTCACTGCGGGAAGGCTTTTTCATAAAGTTCATTCCGTCAAAAGACTTGACGACCGATTCGCCGGTCTGATTGGTGCAGCGGGCATATTCGATCATTATAAGCGTTTTGATCGTAGTCAGGGCGTTTTCATCAAGTTTGTTGAATACGTCCGGATAATTTTCTGAAAGCTTGAGCATCATTTCATCGGTAGCTGTATCTTCCGAGTTTATGCCGGCAATAAACTTGTGCGGGAAAGCGTCGCTGCCTCTTATAAGATCTCTGGTCTCGGACTTGTTGTCAAAATAGAAGATAAGCGAAAGGTAAGTATTCCAGCCCATAGGTCTGTCGCTGCGTTCGATGGCTCCGTAAGTCTGCCTTGAAACTCCTATTATGCTGGCGAGATCGTCCTGTGATACTCCCGCCTTCATTCTAAGAAACGGAAGATCGGATCGGAGTTCGGCAATATACTTCTTTTTCTCTGCCTCGGATATGATCGTTTTCAGTAAACGCTGTTCCATAATAACACCTCACAATTATTTTAAGTAAAAAATATTACTTCGCTCATAATTATACATTGGGTACTGCAAAATATCAATGTTTTTTCGCGTAATTTTACAAAATATTTACATTTTTTGTTTGCGCATATGCTGCTTGACGGCAAAAGCCATAATTTTTTTGAGTTCTTCTGCGTATAATATTATTATGAAGAGCATAAAAAAAGAAATTTCAAGACCGGACGTTTTTATAATCGGCGCAGGTCCGGCAGGCATAACTGCGGCAATCTATGCCGCAAGAGCAGGACTTTCCGCGGTCATATCGGAAAATTCGGTGGTAGGCGGACAGATATCGCAGAGCAGTATGGTGGGCAATTATCCCGGATTTGAAAATATTACCGGTGCGGAGCTTGCCGAAAAATTCCGCGGACATCTGTATTCCCTCGGAATGCAGATAGAAGAGTTTGATCCTATCGAACGTGCAGAGTTTTCGCACGGAGAAAAAAGGATCTTCACCGGAACTCATATTTACGAACCGTTATCGGTGATAATAGCTTCAGGAGCGTCACCGAGAAAACTTCCTCTTAAAGACGCGGAAAAATTTGAAGGAAGGGGGATCCATTACTGTGCGCTGTGCGACGGGAACGCATATAAGGGTATGAACGTAGGCGTTGTCGGAGGAGGGAGCGCAGCTGCCGAGGAAGCACTATATCTTTCCGGTATTGCGGAAAAGGTCGTTGTTATCAGGAGAAAAAATTATTTCCATGCCGAAAAACCTCTTGTAGATAAAATGGAAAGGACTCCCAATATAGATGTTCTTTACAATACGGATATCGTAGGTCTCCAAGGAGAAAAATTTCTTAGCGGCGTCCGCTTAAAGGACGTTTCTTCACCGGAGGGAAGACGCTATGATATCCCTTTGTCGGCGCTGTTCGTGTATATCGGCAGAGAGCCGGGCACGGAACTTTTCGGGAAAAGCATAACTCTTGATCGGTATGGATATATTATTACCGACGAGGATATGAGGACTGATATAGACGGAGTATTTGCTGCCGGAGATGTGCGGGCAAAACGTTACAGGCAGATAGTTACCGCCGTTTCGGACGGCGCTGCCGCAGCACTTAGTGCAGAAAGATATATTTCCGGTCAGACCTCTTTATTACAAAAGGAGAATTAAAATGATAAAAGTATTTTCATCGGACGGCTGCGGGTATTGCGCAAAGCTCAAAGCATACCTTGACAGCAAAAATGTGGACTATGAGGTGATAGACGTTGATGAATCACGCGAAAATTACGAAAAACTTGTTGAGATATCCGGTCAGACAGGCATACCTGTGGCGGTATCTGACAGCGGCAATTATGTTATAGGCTTCGATAAGCCTAAGATAGACAGTATGCTTGGAATATGAGACACAGCAAATGCAGTGTTCAGGGTCAGAAGCTGAGATAAAGGAATATAAAGATCGTGACAAAGCAAAATAAAAAAATATCTCTTGACAAAAGCATTTTCATATGTTACAATGTTTTCATATCAAAATGCTGTGAAGTGAAGAAGTAACCGTCTGCGATCCGTTTCAGAGAGTCCTTGGCAGGTGAAAAAGGATAACGGAACTTTCGGCGAATACATCACGGAGCTTGTACCCTGAACCTACAGTAAGGGTATGCGGTCAACGCCCGTTAAAACGTTCAAAGGTCGGGTAATACCCGATAAATTGAGGTGGTACCGCGGTCATTTCGCCCTCTGCATATCAGCAGTGGGCGTTTATTTTTTGCGGGATCTGTTGAAAGGCTGTGATATAAGTGAGATCATTATTTGATTTCATGGTTTATGAAAAAATTTACGGGACACAAAAATATTAATGCAGCACTGCAAAATAGTTTTGAATGCTGCCTTAAATAAAAAGTTAGGAGAATTATTATGACTTTATATGATGAATTGGTCGCAAGAGGTCTTATAGCTCAGGTGACAGACGAAGAAGAGATCAAAAAAATGATAAACGAGGGAAAAGCTACATTCTATATCGGCTTTGACCCGACGGCGGACAGTCTCCATGTAGGACATTTTATGGCGCTTTGTCTTATGAAACGCTTGCAGATGGCGGGAAACCGTCCTATTGCCCTGCTGGGAGGCGGAACAGGCATGATAGGCGATCCGTCGGGAAAATCAGATATGAGAAAAATGCTCACTAAAGAGGACATCGATCATAATATCGAGTGCTTTAAAAAGCAGATGAGCCGTTTTATTGACTTTTCCGACGGAAAAGCCATAATGGTGAACAACGCCGACTGGCTCATGGATCTTAATTATATCGACGTCCTGCGTGAAGTAGGAGCTTGTTTCTCGGTAAATAAAATGCTTACATTCGAGTGCTATAAGCAGAGAATGGAACGGGGACTGACATTCCTTGAATTCAACTATATGATAATGCAGAGCTATGACTTCTATATGCTTTTCCAGAAGTACGGCTGCAATATGCAGTTCGGCGGCGACGATCAATGGGCAAATATGCTTGGCGGTACGGAACTTATCCGCAAAAAGCTCGGCAAGGACGCTCATGCTATGACTATCACTCTGCTGCTCAATTCTGAAGGCAAAAAAATGGGCAAGACCGAAAAGGGCGCGGTATGGCTTGATCCGGAAAAGACAAGCCCCTATGATTTTTATCAGTATTGGAGGAACGTTGCCGATGCGGACGTTATGAAGTGTATCCGTATGCTGACATTCCTGCCTATTGAGGAAATAGAAGCCATGTCTGATTGGGAAGGAAGTCAGCTCAACAAGGCAAAGGAAATACTGGCATTCGAGCTGACAAAACTTGTCCACGGTGAGGAAGAAGCCGTCAAGGCGCAGGAAGGCGCAAAGGCGCTTTTCGGAGGTTCGGGCAATACCGAAAATATGCCGTTTACGGAGTTGTCTGCGGCGGATATTCCCGATGAAGGGATAAACATTGTTGATCTTCTGGTAAAGACATCTCTTGCGTCCTCCAAGAGCGAGGCTCGCCGGCTTGTACAGCAGGGAGGGATCTCCGTTGATGATGTCAGGATATCCGCTCCGGAAAGTCTTATAAAAATAGAGACGGAAGTTATTATCAAAAAGGGCAAAAAGATCTTCCATAAAGCAGTAAGAGTCTGAACAGATCATAACTATTAATATTTTGAGCGGCAGAGAATATCTCTGCCGCTCGTTTTGTATAGGTATTATCAACATTATTTCAGTACAGGAAACATATCTGTGACCTGCTTTATTTTATTGCTTCCGCAAATTGTTCCGCAAGCTTGTCTATTTCGGCAAGATCGGCGTCGGAAGGCTTCATAAGCCATCTGTAGGGTTCATGTATCTTTTTGAGTCCAAGTACCGAACAGCGTGAATCCAGTGCCGCACATGCCTCTCCGCTCCAGCCGTAGGAACCGATGACCGCATACGGTTTGCCCTTGTTCGTAATGGCGTCTATAGAAGCGATAACGTCCCAGACGGGTTTGAGCGCGTCCCTGTTTATAGTGGGAGAGCCGAATACCAGTCCTGCCGAATCGGAGATCGCTTCTGCTATTTCAGCGGCGCTGCTTTTTATAATATTCAGACACCTGACGGAAATGCCTTGTTCCGCAAGCTTGTCGGCATAACGTTTTGCGGCGGTTTCCGTATATCCGTATGCCGAAACATACAGAACGGCAGCCGTTCCCTTGGGGGTTTCCGGAACAGCCCATTCGCTGTATTTTGCCATAGCCTGCTTTATGCCGTTTTTAAGAACGGGACCGTGAGAGCAGCATACCATATCAATATCCAGACCTTCAAGCTTTGCGATACCGTCTTTGACGAATTTTGGGAAAGGTCCGAATATGGCTTTATAGTAATAAGCAAAGGCTTCGGCGTATTCTTCCGGATAGGTGATAACATCATCGGTGATGAGGGGCTCACAATAATGAGATCCGAGAAAATCACAGGTGAAGACCGTCTTTTTTGACGGAAGATAGGTAAAAATGCTGTCCGGCCAGTGCAGATTAGGCGCGGAAATGAACCGGAGCTCCATTCCCTTGCCAAGGTCGAGCGTATCGCCGTTTTTGACGATCATGCTCTTGAAATCGTTTCTGTTTGCGACATTGGCAATATTCTTTATTGCCGCCGCAGAACCTGCTATAACAACATTCGGGTTGGCTTCGATGATCTTTTCTATCGAACCGCTGTGATCCGGCTCGGTGTGGTTGAATATCACATAATCTATTCCGGAAGGTTCGCATATCTCGCGGATATTGTCCATCATTACTTCGCCGAAGCGGTCATGGACCGTTTCCACAAGAGCGGTCTTATCTCCTTTGATAAGATAAGAATTATATGTTGTTCCGTATTCTGTTTTCATTATAATGTCGAATACCCTGAGATTGGGATTTATTGCTCCGACATAGTAGATATCATCTTTAAGCTTGACCATAAAGATTTCCTTTCATTCAAAAAATTCAGCGGCGGAACGGATATCCCGAACTGCCGCCGTCATGATAGCGTCAAGAGATCTTGGTAAATTCGCTCTTGCTGAGACCGCATACAGGACATACCCAATCATCGGGGATATCTTCCCATTTTGTTCCGGGTGCGATACCGCCGTCGGGATCGCCTGCAGCCTCGTCATAAACATAAGAACATGGGCATTCATATTTATCCATAGCAAAACTCTCCTTTATAAAAATAAAATATACCCTTTTGATATATTTCATTCTACCATATTTTAAGCAGCTTGTCAATACTTTACAGCCGTTATGTTTTTAAAAGATCTGTTTGGCAGCTTTGCCGCTGCACAGGGTATACACAGATAATATTTGCAGATATTCTTAAATTATTCCGGTATTTTTTCTGCCGGAACGGTCAGTATGCGGCGATCCGTATCTTTTGCCGGTAATTCCGGAAAAAAATAATTAAAAATGTTGAAATTTTAATATTGTTATGGTATACTTTTGTGTATATTCAGGTCTCGCGGAATAAACGTCATTTCTTGGAGGAACTCAAATGAAACGTAAAACTATTGCTGTATGTGTTACGGGATTCAACTGGGAAAACGAATCAAGGATAGTGAACGGCATATATGAACAATGCCTGAAAGCGGACATCAATCTTCTGGTTTTTGCCGCTATGGTAAGAAAACCCGAATTCAATTCCGAGCACAGCCTGCATAAGAATGTTATTCTCGGAGAAACAGAGATATTTGATCTTATAAACTATGACACCACCGACGGTATTATAATTCTTGGAGAATCAATTATTGACGAAAAAGTCATATCTATGGTCTGTGAAAGGGCAAAGGCTCATGGGATACCGGTGATGAACATAAACGATCCGCTGCATAAGCTTGACAAGAATGTCATACTCAGCGACAATATTGCTATGGAACTGATCGTCCGTCACCTTGTCGAGGATCATGGACTCAGGAAAATTAATTTTATAGGCGGATTTGCCGGAAATCTCCAGACCGAAGAAAGGCTTACGGCGTATAAAAAAGTTCTTTCCGAAAACGGTATCCCCATAGAAGAAAACAGGATAGCCTACGGCGAATTCTGGAAAAAGGCGTATGAATGCACCGAAAACTTTATAAGTTCAGGAGAACTGCCTGAGGCTATCGTCTGTGCAAGCGATACGATGGCATTCTTCTGTATGGACTGCCTGAAAAGCAACGGTTACCGCATACCCGATGATATAGTCGTTACGGGTTTTGACGGCATAAGCGACTGCGAAGCTTATTCTCCTTCGCTGACAACGGCAAGACTTGCTTTTCAGGAAGCCGGAGAAAAAGCCGTGGAAATATTTATGGATATCTGGAACGGCAAAGAGACCGATGACGTCGTGTATGTTGATTCAATACTTTTTAAACAGCAATCCTGCGGCTGCTTGAAGCACGATGACAAGATACGGTTTGATTTTTACAGCGAACGTTACGGAGAACTTAACACTTACAAGGAATTCAATTATCACCTGATAACGCTGAATACTATTTTTGCCAATGCCGAAAATTCCTCCGAGCTTTACGAAGCGTCGCATAACGGAGCGGTGTTCTTCAAGCTGAAAAAGCTGCATATATGCGTTCGTCCGGACGTGGAAAGAGCCGAACAGAACATAGGCGGAACACATGACGGATATAAAGGGATCGCCGAAAAAATGCTGTCTATGTATAATTTCGGAAGCAGTGTTCCGGCAGGAACGGAGTTCTTATCGGCGGATTATGTGCCTGAGGATATACTTAACGGTGAAAAAGCGGTATTTTATGCTTTTTCGTCTATGTATTTCAAGGACAGATATATAGGTTATGCGGCTTATCAGCCTTCAAAGATAAAAGGTTTCGGTGATTTCTTTGCGACATGGCTGCTTGCCATATCGAACAACGCCGGAAGTTTCTATATGAAGAATGATCTGAAATATGCCGTTGACGAACTGGAAAATCTTTATATACGCGATCCGCTTACCGGACTTTATAACAGACGCGGAATGGAAAAACTGAAATACGGAATGATAGAACAGGCAAAAGCACAGGGTAAATATGTAACTATAGTATGCGCGGATATCGATAATCTCAAGCCGATAAACGATCTTTACGGTCATGAGGCGGGGGATAATGCGATCCTGCGCGCGGCAAACGCCATTGAGGCGTCTATGCCTGCGGGAAGCATATGCACCCGCACCGGAGGAGACGAGTTCTGTATTATTCTTGTCAATGATGACGAGGACGATGTAAAAAAATACATCGGACATATAGATGAGCTCCTGAATGATTACAACAAGACCAGCGGACTGCCATACAGGATAGGGTGCAGCTGCGGATACAACAGCATACATTCCGACCGGATCGTTTCCATTGACAGCATGATGGCTCTTGCCGATGAAGATATGTATCGGGTCAAGGCAAGAAGAAAGACCAACAGGTCAAGCATAATAAACTGATACGGACATATGTCCTGCCATAAAAAATACCGTGAAAGGAATTTTTGATATGAAAAACGATCTTACATATGAACAGCTTGCGGAGAAAAACCGGGAGCTTGAAAAACAGCTGCATTTTCTTGAATGTGTATTTGACGCAATACCGTTTAATGTGTTTGTAAAGAATACCGATTGCAGATATTGCTATACAAATAAAATATGCGATATGCTCAACGGCGTTGAGCGCGGCGGTCTGAAAGGTATGTCCGATTTTGACCTTCAGGGTTCGGAGGAGATAGCGCAGAGCTTTTATGACGACGATATGAGCATAATGAAAAATAAGACCGGCAGCCGTATGCTCTCTCCGACTATGTGCGGCTCGGAAATAAAATATTACGATATTTTCAAAGAACCGGTAATTGACGATGACGGAAACGTTATGGGCATAATGGGTATGGTCATAGATCCCAACGAAAGCGCCGTAAAGGACGAACGTCTCGGCAGCGATTTTGACAAATATTCCGAGGCTCTCGGCGATAATTCCGACAGCTTTGCTTTTGATTACAGCATTGAGACAGGAAATACGATAATCCTGAAGGATATGGAAAACTGGCAGCTTTTTACTGCCGGCAGACCGCTTATCGTAAGCGCAAAGGAAAACGGCAGGATCTTTGCCGAAGATATGCCGATACTTGAAAGAATGCTGGAAAGCGTAAAGAACGGTGCGGGTCAGGCTTCGGCAATAGTGCGGTCTTACGACGGCGAAAACAAGCCCATGTGGTGCAGACTTGCGCTGAATACGGTCCTTGACAACAGTATGAAGCCTATACGCGCGGTGGGACTTATCCGCAGGATACCGGAAAATGTTGTCCGCGCCGAAAAGATGCGCATAGACGCGGAGCGGGTAAAGAACAAGGTAGCAAATGTGCTCGGAAACCGTTATGACGCTTTTATATATGTGAATTTCAGCGAAAAATATTATCGTATCCTCGAACATACCGGAGTGCTGGGAAGTATGGCGGGAGACGGTTCCGTGGACGATCTTTATAAATTCTTCGGCGCAAGGATACATAAAGAGGATATTGACAAAGTAAAAAAGACAGCCGCTCATTTTACCGGTGACGAGCCTATGGAAAACGGCGCGGATTTTATGTCCGTGGAGTTCAGGTTCACATCGGATATGGAAAATTACCGCTGGAAAGAGACCGATATTTTCAGCACCGAGGACAATGTTGACCGTGAGATACTGCTTACTATCTTTGATGTGGACGATGTTGTAAAGGAAAAACAGGAACGTGAGCTCAAAGAGATCAACAACGGAATAATAGATATCCTAAGTACAGTTGTTGAATTCCGCAGCGTTGAATCCGGAGACCATGTAAGGCGCATAAAGGGATTTACAAAGATACTTCTTAAATATGTCAATGAAATGTTTGACGATGTGAATTATTCTCCCGAAACCATGGAGGTCATCTCCTCCGCGTCGGCAATGCATGACGTGGGCAAGATCGCGATACCGGACAGCATACTTCTTAAACCCGGAAAACTTACCGCGGAGGAATACAACGAGATGAAGACCCATACCGTCCGCGGCTGCGAGATACTGGATTCCATGGCTGCATTGCAGGATAAGAATTATTACAAATACAGCTATGAGATATGCCGTTATCATCACGAACGTTACGACGGAAAGGGATATCCTGACGGCCTGAAAGGCGAGGAGATACCTATAGAGGCGCAGGTAGTTGCCGTTGCCGACGTTTATGATGCGCTCATAAGCAAAAGGGTCTACAAGGACGCATATTCCCTTGACGAAGCGTACAATATGATAATAAACGGCGAGTGCGGAGTCTTTTCCGACAGAATGATGGCTTGCTTTACAAAAGCAAAAGCAGAAATGGAAGCTTTTGCAAGTTTCCAGTCGGGTATGGAACAATAATTACGTGCAGGATATGATTTCCTGTTGTGATACAGCTTATATAAAAAACAGGTCGGGACCGTAAAGATCCTGACCTGTTTTGATATTTCTCAGAATTGGCTTTCGTGCCGCTTGAAGAAGTCTACGCGCGGTTCAAGGAATTTTAGCTGATGTTCGTTTTTCCCCTTTAACAGTGAATCGGAAAGCGGATCAAAGATGCCGTTCCAGTTCCAGAGCTGATCGTCAAGTTCCATATATTCTCTTATCATTTCCGTGCCGTCCGGAGCGATAGGGTGGAGGAGCACGGCTGCCGTTTTTATCATATGGAAAACATTTATCAGCCAGTTCCTGCGGAGTTCGCTGTCGTCCGCCTTGTCTGCGTCCGCTTTGGCTTTTGCCATATACTTGCTTGCTTTGCGTATATAGGAATCCAGAACGTAAGTCACCTGATGGAATTCAAACTTATACATAAATCTTTCGTATTCAAGAACGGCTTTTTCCGAATCTGCAAGTATATTTTCATCTACTGCGCCTACCGGCATTCTGCCGCCGAAATATTTCTGCGTGTCATAGAAACAGGTGCGTATGATCCTGTTGAATACATTTGAAAGCAGGAAGCCTTCTTTTGTGACAGGATCGCTGTCGTCCGGCTTTGCAGCGGGGTTCAGCGGCTTTGGCTGGAAGCTTACGCTCCTCATGCCGAGACCGAGGCTAAGAAAATGCATTCTCAGCTGCTCTGCGGTATAGTATTCCAGAAGTTCCGCTGCCATGGGAGGCTTTACCGAACCGCTGCTGGAAGCTTTTTTATCAAGGAAAAGTATATGATGATTTGCTACGAGCACCGGAAGCTGCATTTCTCCTTCATCGGGAGTGCAGGAAAGCTTATCGCCTTTTTGCAAAGCCATAAACATAGCCATTTCCGCAACGCCGTAGAAATAGATATTATCCTGACCGATGAACTGATATACCTGAGCGTCTTTTGAGCACCAGAAATCCTTCCATTCTTCGCGGTCCCTGCCTATGGATTCAAGATATGCCTGCGTGAATGAAATAGGCGCCCAGAGAGATTCCGGCCATACCCAGACCGTAAGCGGATCTTCTCCCTCAAGTACCGGAGCAGGAACGCCCCATTCGATATTTCCGGTAAGCCTGAACGGAACAAGAGTCTTGCCCGTTCTGAAACGTATTCCGGCGGAAGAAAGGACCGTGCAGGAATTTTCCCTGTCCTCAAGCGTATCGAATACTATTGTGAAGGAAGTTTTTTTCGGTTCTTCGATAAGGCGGTGTCCGGCAAGCTTATCTTTTATTTCCTCATATTTATCGCGGTAGTCGTTCATTATATAGATCACCGGAGGTTCGAGGAACTCGCCGATAGTTTTATGAACTACCTGACGCACGTTATCTTTTTGCCTGATATTTTCCGTGTATTCCCGAAGTATATCAAGATGTTCCGGAAGCCTGAAGTACCAGTTCATAACATCGCGCATGACCGGCGTTTCGCCTGTAACAGTGCTTTTCGGGTCGATAAGCTCCTGCGGCATATATTGGTGTCCGAGGTCACATTCGTCCGCATAGCCTTTTTCCGACTGGCAGCCCTGCACCGGACATTTGCCCACTACCTGTCTGCCGTTAAGGAACGTACCGGCTTTTTCGTCATAAAACTGCGGAGTGGATATCATTTGCAGGCGTCCGTTCTCATAAAGCTTTCTTATGAACCGATCGGATACTTCATTGTGTACTTCGGCTGTTCTTCCGAGTCCCGACGCTCCGAAAAGATTTAAGCTTATCCCGTAATCGCTGAGAGTTTTTTTCTGGCTTTCGTGGTTGGAGCGGACAAAGTCCTCGATAGTTCCGGTATAGCCTTTATCCTTTACAAGTTTTCTGTAGCTTTCGGCTATAGGCGAACCGTAGCAGTCCGTGCCTGAAACGAAGATGACGTTTTCTGCGCCTATCCGGTCGCGGAGAAATCTTGCGTAAACGTCTGCGAAAACAAAAACTCCTCCCACATGCCCGAAGTGAAGTTCCTTGTTACCGTAGGGCATACCGCCGGTTATGACCGCTTTTTTGGGAAATTTGGGACGGTTATCTCTTGAAACGGCTTTTTTGCCGATGTTTGCATTATTATCCATATTACAGTGCCTCCAATTCATATCAGGATCTGCGCTGCCTGATACTGTGTGCCGGATATTTTCCGGAAGTATAATTAAGTCAATGCCGGACAAAGGTTCCAGACATCTTTGTCCGCATTGACTTTAAACATCATAGGAATTATCAGCTGAGTGTGAGTACGGCAAGATCGCCGTTATTATTCTGTCCTGCATTTCTTACCGCGTAGATGACTTTGCTCATAAGCCTTTTGTCGGAGGCTCTTATCGCCGAATCAAATGCGCATATCGCTTTGGCGAATTTGTCGTCGTCTCCGTCCGGAACGTAGCAGGTTATCATTATTTTTATTGCGTTGTACAGTGAGCAGAAGAATACGAAGTGATCCCAGAAGCTGAATTCGGGATTTGCAAGCGGAAGGGAATAGGTCCATACATAGCTTATAACTACATTTTCGATGTATCTTGATTTTTCGCCGTTTATCAAGTCGCTGTACTGCTTCCTCATAAGCATATATTTTTTCATATCCGTCATTTTCAGCGTTTCCGGACCGGATACGCCGAGGTTTTTGTATATTGCCGCAAGGACTTCTTTGTATGACGGGTTCGCCTTGTTCAGTGATTTCAGGAGAGATATCCCGTCGGCAAGGGAGTATCCCGGATTGGGACGGACGGATCTGAAATATTCAAGAACAGGTTTATGATCGGCTAACGGAGAGGTAAAATCTTCAACGAATTTTGGTATAAGATTAGGCTGCCCGTTATCTATCATTCCCTGAACGTTCTTTACTGCGTAATTGAGGAGCAGCAGGCGTTTTTCAAAACTCATTTCTCTGTTCTGGAGCAGACCCATGAACAGCGTCCTCATCTGCCAATAATACTTGGCATTGGGGTATGCTTCAAGTATTTTGCGGCTTTGTTCCGTGAACTGTCCGCTTTGCTCGTCCGGAAGGTTGGACATATTATACGCAAGTATATTTTCTTCTTTCATCAAAGCCCTTACTACTTCTTCGTGACAAAGCTGCGGCGAATATTCAACAGCTGACGGTGAAACGATGACATCGCAGAATTCATTGGGCTGCATAGGCTTCATCTGTTCGATAAGTTCTTTTAAAAAAGCGGGCGAAACAACAGGAAATCCCATAATTGTGATCATATCCGAAAAAACGGATAATTCTCCTTTCTTGTAATGCTGAGTAGATTTTATTTACAGAAAAAAGGCACTCGTCTGCCATTTACTGTCATATATAAATAAATACCACATTTTATTATACCACATATTTTTTTGAAATGCAATAGTTATTTGATAAATCTGCTGAATTCGGACAATTTCAAATAATTATGAACGATATATTTATATATATAGCGCCTTGCGGAAACAATAAAAATAGGTTATAATAATTACAGGATATCCGCAGTATAGCGGATAATAGTCAACTTATTCCCATAATTTAGAAAAGTCAGTTGAAAGGAAGAAACATATGCTTGAAAATGCACTTTCGGACAAGGGAAAGTCAGCCGATTATAAGGGACTTACCGACGAACTTGAAAAGAGCCTTTCTGCTTTGCAGCAGAAAATAAGAGAAAAAAAGCTTCCTGTGATAATCCTTCTTGAAGGTTGGGGAGCTTCCGGAAAGGGAACTCTTATTGCCGATGTGATAAAAATGCTGGACCCCAGATTTTTTAAGGTATATTCCACAATGCCTGCTTCCGAAACGGAACGCCGCTATCCTATGATGAAAAGGTACTGGGAAAAAATACCCGAATACGGAGCTCTTTCCGTTCTGGACAGAAGCTGGTATCAGGAACTTGCCATCGCAAAAATGGAAGAAGGCATCTCCGATGAGGAATATGCCGACAGAGTCGAGACTGTCAACACTTTTGAACGCCAGCTCACGGACGACGGATACCTGATAATCAAATTCTTCCTGCATATATCAAGAAAAGAACAGAAAAAGCGTTTTCTCAAGCTCAAAGAGGATAACGCTACAAAATGGCGCGTTACCGAGCTGGATAAAAAACGTCATAAAAATTACGACGCCTACTATAAGCAGTTCGACGATATGCTCGAAAAAACCAATACCGCATATTGTCCTTGGAAGGTCATAGATACTACTGACCGGCGCTTTACCCGTTTTCAGGTGTTCAATATACTCGTAAGTCAGATAACCAACGCTGTGAATACCGAGCGTACATATCCCGATGTAACGAAAGACGATCTCAAAAAGTTCGATCTTCTTCCGCAGAAGAAGCTTTCTGACATAAAACTTGAAAATAAAACTCTCCAGCCGACCAAATACGATGACGAACTTAAAAAAGCACGCAAGGAGCTTGCGAGACTTCACGGAAAGATATACAAGCACAAGATCCCTGTCATAATGGTTTTTGAAGGCTGGGACGCTGCCGGAAAGGGCGGCGCGATAAAGCGTATCTCATATGCTCTTGATCCGCGCGGATATGAAGCCGTTCCAGTAGCTGCGCCGGATAAAAAGGAGCTTGCTCATCATTATTTGTGGCGGTTCTGGAACAAATTGCCCAAAACAGGACATATTACCATATTTGACCGCTCATGGTACGGCAGGGTAATGGTTGAACGGATAGAGGGATTTACGCCGGAAGAACGGTGTAAAATGGCATACCGTGAGATAAACGAGTTTGAGGAAGAACTTGTCCGCGGCGGAGCATTGATACTTAAATTCTGGCTCCATATCGACAAGGACGAACAGCTCAAAAGATTTAACGCCCGTGCGAACGATCCTCTGAAACAATGGAAGATAACCGATGAGGACTGGCGCAACCGCGAAAAATGGGATCAGTATGAGTCGGCGGTAAATGAAATGATCGCTAAAACTTCTACCAAGAATGCTCCGTGGAACATAATCGAAGCCAACGATAAGCTTTTTGCAAGAATAAAGATAATGAACATTATAATAGATGTTCTTTCGGACCATATAAAAAATTCGTGACGTCGGATCAGGTCCTGTATTCCGGTATATCATACGGGTGAGATGATGAAGTACAATAATATAACGGAAGGGAAATTCCTGTCGCGGCCGAACAGGTTCGTGGCATATGCGGAAGTAAACGGCATACCTGAGAAGTGCCATGTTAAAAACACCGGACGATGCAGGGAACTGCTCACGGAAGGCTGTACGGTATGGCTCGAAAGATCGGACAGCCCTTCCAGAAGCACAAGGTATGATCTTGTGGCGGTCAGAAAAGGCGAAAGAATAATAAATATGGACAGTTTTGCGCCTAATCTGGCTGCCGGTGAGTTCCTGCCGGAACTTTTCCCGGAAGGAAGCATAAGACCGGAATATACTTTCGGAAATTCCCGGTTCGATTTCTTTATAAGTTCGGGAGACGAAAAAATATTGCTTGAAGTCAAGGGAGTAACTCTCGAAAAGGACGGAATAGCAATGTTTCCGGACGCTCCGACCGAGCGCGGCATAAAGCATCTTAACGGTCTTATCCAAGCCGTTTCGGAAGGATATAAGGCATACATACTTTTTGTTATACAAATGAACGGCGTAAAATATTTCACTCCGAATTATGAGACTCATTCCCTGTTCGGGGAAACCTTGAAGAAAGCCTCTGAAAGCGGAGTGAATATTCTTGCGTATGACTGCATAGTTGCGCCGGACAGTATGGTAATAAACGAAAAAACGGAGATAAGACTATGAACTGCGAAAACTGCGTGTATTATGTTTACGATGAAGAATACGGATCATATTCCTGCCTTGTCGATCTTGATGAGGACGAAATGATGAGGTTTTTAAACGGAACAAATGACAGCTGTCCGTATTTCCGCCTTGACGACGAATACGGAGTTGTACGCAAACAGATGTGAATTCAGTCTTGCATTCAGTATTTAAGTATTCTCCTGCATATTTTATGATCGGGCATTATGTCTGTTAAAACGGCATAAAATTCGGCGCTGTGATCCGGAACGATGAAATGGGCATACTCGTGAACGAATACATAGGCGGCGCATATGTCGGGATAAAGTGCAAGGCGGCTGTTCATAACTATCTTTCCCTCGGTATAGTGACAGCTTCCCCATCGGGAGGTCATTCTGCGGATCTTTATTTCCGCAAGGGGAACGTCGTATCCTTTTGCGCGGAACATGAGATATGTTTTTCTGTTCATTTCCGTAAAAGTTTTTTCGATCTGTGAATAATAGAAATTTTTCAGCAGCGTTCCCGTCCGTTCTTCTTCGGAAGCGTATACGGTGATATGCTTTTCATCAGCGGAAACACTTTCGTTTTTTCTTTCGGCGTAAGCCGTTTCAAGAACGAGATCCTGTCCCCACAAACGGAGCGTGCTGCCGCTGCGGTATATCTTGCCTGCTTCGGGAAGTTCCGGTGCGGCGGAACGTGAAGCGTATCTGTCAAGATTTTTAAAAATAAAATCTCTTTTTTCCAGAATAAAATCTTCTATGAATTTTATTGAAACGCGTGAAGGCGCGCTTATGCGGACAAGACCGTCCGGTCCTATCCGCAAATTCACATTTTTTACTTTTTTGCGGGTAAGGATATATGAAATATTTCTTTCGCCGCAGTGTACGATCCTTACATTATTATTATTATTATTCATTGAAAAATTCATCTGCCGTTATAACGGGATTATATCTTTTATCGAGTTTTCTGATCTCCGAATTTATTTTTTCGGTGATCTTTTTTATTTCTGACGGTGAATGAGTGCTTTTTATTACAACATCGAATATTACGTTGATATGGTTTTCGCCGTCGGTTATGCGGAAATCATGTATATCGGCGTCCTGTTCTACGGAGCGGACGCATTGGAGAACGGAATTTTTTATTTCGTTGACATATTCGTTATTGACCGAGACCGGATCCATATGAATGACGGTCTGTATGCCTGTGCCTGTCAGTATTTCCCGTTCCGCATCGTCGATTATTTCGTGTATATGGATTATGTCCGAATCGTCCGGAACTTCGGCATGTACGGACGCAAAAACCCGTCCCGGTCCGTAATCATGTATCATCAGGTCGTGTATGCCGACGATCTCTTCTTTTGACATAAGGATATTTTTCAGGGAATCGGTGACTTCCTGAGAGGGCGGCTGTCCGAGAAGTATATCTATAGTCTCTTTTGCAAGATTAAGACCGCCGTACATAATATAAGCCGCAATTATTATTCCGGCAATGCCGTCTATGCTGAAAGGAAGAAATGTTCCTGCTATTGCCGAAATTATTACGGCGGAAGATGATATAACGTCGTTTATACTGTCGCGCGCTGTGGCTTTCATAACGGTAGAATTTATTTTTTTTGCTATGAAATTATAGCAGAAGAACATCCACAGCTTTACCGAAAGCGAGGCTACAAGGATAACGATCATTACAACATTAAAGTTAAGGGGTTCGGGGTGGATCATTTTATCCGCGCTGCTCCTGAGGAGTTCAAAGCCTACCAGCATTATCATAAACGACACTATCAGAGAAGATATATATTCTATTCTTCCGTGTCCGAAAGGGTGTTCCCTGTCGGGCAGGCGGGTAGACATTTTAGCGCCTATAATAGCGACAAAGCAGCTTCCCATATCGGAAAGATTGTTGAAAGCGTCCGAAGTGACCGCAATGCTGTTCATAAGCGTTCCTATAATGAGTTTCAGCGCAAAGAGGAAAAGGTTGCAGGCTGCGCCGAGGATACCTCCCATTATGCAGTAATTGCGCCGCACTGTCTTATCGGCAACATTATCGCTGTCCTTTATAAAGATTTTTGTCAGAGTTTTTATCATAGAATTACTGTTCCTTTCAAGAATATAATGACAATTATAGCACACTTTAAAAATAATTTCAATAGATTTACCGTAGTTTTGAGAGTCAAGAAAATTAAATGTTGGCTATTTCATAACAAAGAGTTGATTTTTAACATTTGCACGCATATATCCTCTTATCAGATAGCACGGGTAATAATATTTTTTGGGACTATTTTATTATAGTGCGATAAATTGAAAAATACTAAAGATCAACTTTTTTATTTTGATATAACTTTCAATAAAAAACAAATTAATATGCAAGCAAAGCATTATAAAAATGTACTTAATATATGAAAGGTAAAATATTGAACAAGGGGGTTTATAAATGGAAGATACAGATATTATGGAATTGTACTTTTCCCGTTCGGAAAATGCGATACCTGAAACCAAGATAAAATACGGGAATATGATCTCGGCGATCGCTATGCGTATCCTGAACGACCGTTCCGATGCGGAAGAATGTGAAAACGATACATATATGGGGATATGGAACGTTATCCCGCCGCAAAGGCCGTTCGATCTTAAAGCTTTTATCGCAAAGATTGCCCGCAATCTTGCCTTGAAAAAGTACCATTTTATAAACGCGGAAAAAAGAAAGCCGCAGGCGGCCGTTCCCCTTTCCGAACTGGAGGAATGTATTTCCGGAAACGACGGCAGGAATTTTTCCGACGGGGAATTGTCCGCGGCTATAAATGAGTTTCTTGGTTCGCTGAGCGAGGAAAACAGGAAAATTTTCCTGCTCAGATACTGGTATTTTCTTTCAATAAAGGAAATATGCAAAAGGCTCGGCGTAAGCAAGAGCAAGGCGGAATCCTCACTGTTCCGCACAAGGAAAAAGCTGAAAAAGTTTCTCGCCGAAAGGGGACTTTATTAATGAATATCAACGATATGGAAAGAATGATATCCCTTGCGGATGATAAGTATATCTCGGAGATGTTTTCGGATAACGTAAAAGTAAAAAAATCTCGTCCCGCACTGAAAATAGCGGTCTGCGCGGCAGTAACGGCAGCGGTCGTCATCGGGATCTTTGCAGCGGTAAATATCCCCAAAAGCGACAGTGTTCCGGAAATTATTTTCTGTCCGGCAATTACCGTTACCGAACAGACGGCAGCTCCTATAACGGAACATCAGAAAAACGGGGAGAAAACGGAAAGCATTACGGAAATTTCCGAAGATCCCGACTGGCAGAAAGTGATAGAGGGTATCGAGTACACCGAAGAAGAAGCGGAGAAGTATTTCCCCAACAAAAACAAAGACGAAATTCACATATCGTTGGCGGAGGATCCTGAAAACTATAGATCGTACGATCTGCCGAATGAATATGTTAAGCAGATACTGCCGTTTTATATATCCGATCAGGAGACGGCAAGCGGATATGTTAATTTTGATCTTGAAAGCGATCTGTCCGTCGGACAATTTTCGGTCGGTGATAAAAAAAGATCTCTGAACCTTTACGTTGACAGCAGCGGCAGATGTTATAGCCATTTCCATCTTGAAAATTACATTTCTGCCGAAAGATACGGTGTAACGGTATACGGCTTTGATTTTGCCGAAAACATAGAGGAAAATATTCCGCCTGCGCTTATAGCGTTCTGGGTATCGGACGGAGTCGGATATTCGATTTTGTTTAAGAACTACGATCCTGCCGATGCGCTGAAAGTTATGGATGCTCTTATCCTGAGCGGATCTTCCCTTGACGACGTTGACCTTGACCAAGCGGAAAGCAGCTTTGAGATCAGAAAAATATCCCTGTCTGAAGCAAATAATGTAGAATATTTTGCCGGACACGTTCCGCAGGCAGTATCAATTGCACATTACGGAACTTTGTATTTGTCAAACGACCGCATGGTAGACCTGCACAGGCAATACGACAAAGACGGCGTTCTTACGGAACAGGATATGGATCTTGTATATTTTTCCGAAAAAAATTCACACTATCTTCGTATTTATTATGATACCGATCATTCGGGCGCGGAGGTCGATGATCATGCGGTAGTTTCGCCCGAAGATATGAGCCTTGAATTTATTGAAGAAAATACTTTTGAAAATGTTCCGGGCATAGAAACACACGATTTTGTAATTGATTACGGCGATTTTATTATCGGCATCTACGGTGATTGTGGCAGTGAGACCCTTTGGGAGTTCCTTCAGACGATAATATAAGAATATAAATTCAGCGGCTGCCTTTTACGGACAGCCGCTGATGTTTTGTTTTATCATCTTTGCAAACAGCTTACGCCTTTGCTGCATTGAGTTTCTTTGCGAGCTGGGATTTCTTTCTTGCCGCAGCATTCTTATGGATAATATTCTTTGCGGCTGCCTGATCGACCTTTTTCATAGCCAGTCTGATAGCTGCCTCGGAATTTTCAGCCTTTTCTGCACAGGCGGCGTCGGCTGTCTTGAGAACTGTCTTGAGGTTGGACTTTACCATTTTGTTCTGCATAGCCTTAGCTTTTATTACCTTTACTCTTTTTTTTGCTGATTTGATGTTTGGCATACTTTTCTCTCCTTAATAATTTTGCTTTTTACGGAAACACTAAAATAAAATTCGGCATTAACGACATTCAAAGCCTGACACGGACGGCTTTGCGATACCGATATCCGATAAAAATGTCATTTATACATTTTTGATACGGCAGACCAAAGACGTAATGACTCATCTTTGCCGCAGGAACTGAAATGATTTGACAGTACGGCTGCTCTAATCATCACGGCTCCATGCACAAGCCTAATAATAATATTAGCATTTTTTTGTTTTTTTTTCAATAGGCAACATCAAAAAAGACATAAAACTTTTATACTGTTTTTTAAGCATTTTACACAAAATCAATGCCGAAAATAAACGGAAAGGAAATTCTAATATGTCCATACGCACAGATCTTGCAGTTGAAATGATAGACGAGAACGCAGCGGAACTTCCGAAAGGGATAAAAAGAAGGCTGCGGAAAAGTTCTGCCTGCTCGATAACCGAAATAATCGTCACCGACGATGTTGCCGGAGTAAGGATAGGCAAGCCTAAAGGGCGTTACATCACCATAGAAACGGATCGTCTGTCTGCCGCTCCGGAGGATCTCGGCGAGCAGGTCTCCAACATAGCGGACGAGATCATACGTCTTAAAGGGGAGGAACGCCGTTCCGCACTTGTTGCAGGTCTGGGAAATTCCGACATAACCCCCGATGCTCTCGGACCTATGGTCATATCACAGATAATCGCAACGAGACATCTTCACGACGAACTTCCCGAAGGCCACGAACTGCGCCGCCTTAACAAGGTCTCGGCTATCGCTCCGGGAGTTTTAGGTCAGACGGGCATAGAAGCCGCCGAGATCATCCGTTCCATATGCGCCGAAACGAAACCGGATATAGTCATCGCCATAGACGCCCTTGCCTGCTCGGATATTTCCCGCCTTGGCTCAACGATACAGCTCAGCGATTCCGGTATCTCTCCGGGTTCG
>CANRJZ010000005.1 GCA_947631055.1 uncultured Clostridia bacterium
TTTCTGCGGAAAGCGACAAGGGGCGCTGCCCCTTGACCCTGCGAGCTGGGCTCAGCTCGACCAGCTATTGTTTCTTATGTTTAGCGAGTTAATTTATCATTTAACGTACTATAATAAAATAGTCCAAAAGTAATAATATTACCCGCGCTATCTGATAAGAGGATATATGCGTGCAGGCTCAGCCTGCATCTCAACTCTTAACTCTCAACTCTCATCACTATATTATAATATAGTGTTAAGGGTTGAGATATAAAATTTTACCTCCAAATATATCAACTCCTAAAATTTAATTTTACAAAAAATTAATATTTTTTTAACTATCAGAAATTTCTTATCTGCTCTTTTTATGTAAAATTATGACAATTTTCGTGCGGTCTCGCCGGAAATATATAGTCTGACCCGATAATCTCCGGCTTCGCCTTTTTTACAAATAAAATGACTGTTTTATAATAAAAAATGCTTGCAAAACGATGAGAATTATGCTATAATAATATAGTATATCGAAAGATTTTTTTTGCTTATCAAAATTACAATTATTATCCTTTTACGGATGTCATACCGCGCTCTAAAATCAACTACGGGGGAATGATAAATGAGATCGTTTATGGAGGTCTTTGAAAAAACTCAGGACTATTTCATGAAAAAAATCGAAAATAATCAGCTTACAAATGTTGCTTACAATATATGGATAAAATCTCTTGATCCCGTAAAACTTGACGGAGCAACGGCATATTTTACCGTGCAGTCGGATTTTCAGGCAGGAGTTATCATGCAGAATTATGTCGGTATGATAAAAGAAGCCCTTTCCGAAGTGCTCGGATTTGAAGTAGAAGTAAAAATAGAAGCCGATGAGACCGCTTCCGACGAAGAGGACAACGACCCTAACCAGAGAAAAGCCGAACTTGAAGAATCATTTTCAAATGCCGAATATGACTATACTTTCGATACATTCATAGTAGGAAGATCAAACGAATTCGCCTATGCTGCATGCACTGCCGTTGCAAGAGATCCCGGAAGCACATATAACCCTCTTTTCATACACGGTCCTTCCGGTCTCGGAAAAACACACCTTATGACCGCTATCAGCAACGAAATAAAAAAGAACAGACCGGACACGAACATAATATACGTTACCGGCGAATCCTTTGCAAACGAACTTATAGCAGCTATACAGCAGAAAAAAGATACGAGCCAGTTCCACCAGAAATACCGCAGTGCGGACGTTCTTCTCGTTGACGACGTTCACTTTATTGCGGGAAAAGAATCAACTCAGGAAGAATTTTTCCACACATTCAATCAGCTGCATCAGGAAGGAAAACAGATAGTTCTGACCTCAGACCGTCCTCCCAGAGATATAAAGACTCTTGAAGACAGGATAAGGACAAGATTTGAATGGGGTCTTATAGCGGATATATCCATTCCTGATTTTGAAACAAGAATGGCTATAGTGAAAAGAAAAGCAGAACTGCTTGATCTTACTCTTACGGACGAGATATCCGAACTTATTGCAAATAAACTGAAAAGAGATATAAGACAGCTCGAAGGCTGCGTAAAAAAATTAAAAGCCGGTCAGCATCTTATGGGAACTCCTCCGACAATGGCTCAGGCACAGAAAGCTATCCGCGAGATAATTTCCGATGAGCAGACCTCCCCCATAACCGTTGAAAGGATAATAAACGAAGTCGCAAACGTATACGGCGTAACGGCAGAGGAAATATGCTCCAAAAAAAGAAGTTCACAGATATCAAACGCAAGAAAGATATGTTCATACGTAATAAAAGAAATAACGGATATGTCCTTTAAATCGATCGGAATGGAACTTGGCGCAAGAGATCACAGCACTATAATGTATTACTGCACGGACGTAGCCGGCATAATAAAAAAAGACAGTCATACAAAAGAAATGATAGAAGATATAATCAGCAATATAAAAAGCTGATAAGAAATATTTTCCATACTTTACAATTTCTGATGTAAAGTAAAATTTACTGATTGTTTTAAAACATCTTTTCAACACTATGTTGAAAACAATGTTTAAAACCTGTAAATAAAGATATTATACTATGTAATTCCGTTACATTACTTTTTGTATAATAAATTTTTCAACAAGGCGTTGAATAAATTTTATTTTTCAACATTATTTTCAATATTTATTCCACATAAGATCAACACCTTCAACAAAAATTCACTATGGTAAAATTTGTTAAGTATTTTCAACAAGTTTTTACATGCTGAAGTGTGGAATGAAGATCCTTTTAAGGAAAAGGACAGATATTGTTTTTAACATATTATACATACTCTACTGTTACTGCTGTTTATTAATTTATCATTATTATATTTTTACGGCGGAAGTTTTTGCGGGAAAATAAAAATATCAAAATTTTCAACAGAAAGGACAGGTCATATGAAATTTATATGCAAACAAAGCGAAATAAACGAAGCTCTTGCCAACGTTTCAAGGGCAGTTCCTCAGAAATCCCCTATTTCGGCTCTTGAAGGGATAAAGATCCATCTTGAAAAAGGAAGTCTTGAACTTACCGGATACGATCTTGAACTTGGAATACAGACAAAAATAAACGTTATATCAGATGACGTGGGAGAATGTATACTTAACAGCAGGCTTTTCAGCGATATTGTAAGAAAAATGCCGTCGGAAAATATAGAGATCGAAATAGATGAAAATCTTTCGGCGTCTATACGCGGAGAAAATACCGAATGCAGGATACTTGCCATGCCTGCCGATGAATATCCTTCTATCCCGAACTTTGATACGGGAGATGATTTCTCCGTTCCTCAGGGAATGCTTAAAAATATGATAAATCAGACAATATTTGCAGTGGCTGTGGTAGACAACAAACCTATACTTATGGGTGAACTTTTTGATATACTCGATCATAATTTCAATCTTGTCGCTATAGACGGATACCGTCTTGCCATACGTTCTGAAAGGATAAGTTCGGATAATCATTATAATTTCGTTGTAAAGGCAAAAGCCCTTTCAGAAATATCAAAGCTTCTCAAGGACGACGAAAGCGAACAGGTAACGATGCACGTTTCCAAAAAACATATTACATTTGAAATAGGAAAATATACGGTACTTTCCAGACTTCTTGAAGGTGAATTCCACAATTACAAAGGTTCTTTGCCGGTAAATCATTCTACGGAGATAATAATAAATACAAAGGATCTTATTTCAAGCCTTGAAAGATGTATGCTGCTGATAAACGAAAAAGCAAAAGCTCCGGTAAAATGTATTTTCAAGGACGGTACGGTAAAATTATCCTGCTCGACCATTCTCGGAAAGATAAACGACGAATTCAAAGCGGATATGTCCGGAAATTCGGTGGAGATCGGATTTAACTGCCGTTACCTTCTTGAAGCTTTGAAGGCTTCCGAATCTGATAAGGTAAGAATGGAGCTTAACGGCGGTCTTTCTCCTATGAAAATAATACCTATGGAAGGAAACGCTTATACTTTCCTCGTTCTTCCTATGAGACTCAAAAGCGAATAAGGAATGATATTATGGACGATAAAGTAAAAATATCGACTGAATATATAAAACTCGATCAGCTTCTGAAATTTTCCGGAGCGGTCTCTATAGGTTCTGAAGCAAAAAAAATAATTTCCGAAGGAAAAGTTTCCGTAAACGGAGAAATATGCCTTATGAGAGGAAAAAAACTCCGTCAGGGAGATATTGTGACAATAAACGGTAATAATATTGTTATAGAATAACAGAGGGAGTCTTTTGTGATAATAAAAAGCATTACTGCCGACGGCTATAAAAATCTTGAAAATATTAATATAGAACTTGATCCGGAAATGAATATAGTATGCGGTGAAAATGCTCAGGGAAAAACAAATCTTATAGAAGCCGTGTGGCTGTGTTCGGGATGCCGTTCTTTCAGAGGAACAAGAGACAAGGATTTTATAGGATTTGAAAAAAATTCCGCAGATGTGGGAATAGTTTTCAGAGATTCTGTAAGAGATCAGGAAATAAGTTTTTCGGTCAAAAAAGGTTTTATAAAAGATAAGCTCGTAACTCTCAACGGAGTAAAACTTCCTCTGCTTTCAAAACTTTTCGGAAATTTTCGCTGTGTTGTTTTCACTCCGGAAGATCTGGAGCTTACAAAAGGTTCTCCCGATAACAGAAGGAACTTCCTTGATCTTTCGATATCCCAGCTCAAACCTTCATATATAAATGCGCTCAATAAATATAACAGCATACTTATGCACAGAAATGCTCTACTTAAAAGTATGAGCAGAGTAAACGGCAGCAATCCTTCTTATCTTGATGTATGGAATGAACAGATAGCGGAAGCGGGAGCGTACATATCAATTTTAAGATATACATTCTGTATTATTTTAAATAATTATACAAGTAGGTTATATAATTCTATTACAAATGGTAATGAAAACTTTAAATTAAACTATCAGTCAACTATTTATGAAGATCTCGAAGGAGAAAGCGACTTTAAAAACAAGCTTGCAAAAATTTATATAAAAAAACTTGAAGAGTCATCTGAAACAGATATAAGATCAGGATTTACAAATTATGGTATACATCGTGACGACATAGGAACATTTATAAACGGACTTCCGGTAAGAGAGTTCGGTTCTCAGGGACAAGCCCGATCGGCTGCTCTTTCAATGAAACTTGCCCATGCCGAAATAATAAAAAAAGAACTGGGAGAATCTCCGGTAATGTTGCTTGACGATGTTCTTTCAGAACTGGATTCAAAAAGAAAAAAATTTATTCTTAATAACATAAAGGATATGCAGGTTATAATCACCTGCTGCGACAGCAGATCCGTAACGGATATGACAAGCGGAAAAATATTTGAAATGAAAAAAGGAAGGATAGTCTGAAAATGTATCTTCATCTCGGAGAAGAGACCGTAGTCAGGAGCAGGAACATAATAGGCATATTCGATATTGAAAATACTTCCGTAAGCAAACATACAAAAAACTTTCTCGCAAATTCCGAAAATAAAGGAAGGATATTCAATGTCAGCTATGAAATGCCGAAATCTTTTATAGTCTGCAAGGACGCAGATGAAGAAAAAGTTTATATTTCACAGATATCGGCTTCAACGTTGAAAAAACGTGCTTTAAAATAAAAATAATTTTTTATAATTATAAGATCAAATATACAGAGAGTCAATGAAATAAAAACGAGTGATATCTCGTTATACTGTCATTACATCTCAATGTTATATAGGGAGGATAATAAATGTCTGAAAATCAGGTTTACGACGAAAATCAAATACAGGTACTGGAAGGTCTTGAAGCGGTAAGAAAACGTCCCGGAATGTATATAGGTTCAACGGGTCCTAAAGGTCTGCATCATCTTGTTTACGAAATAGTCGATAATGCTATAGATGAAGCTCTTGCCGGATACTGCACGCAGATAGATGTTGATATACTTCCCGAAAATATCATAAGAGTTTCGGATAACGGAAGAGGTATACCTGTAGGTATACACCCCAAGGAAGGCATATCCGCAGCGACAGTTGTTTATACGATACTTCACGCAGGCGGAAAATTCGGCGGCGGCGGATATAAAGTAGCAGGAGGTCTCCACGGTGTTGGTGCTTCGGTAGTAAACGCTCTTTCTGAATGGCTCGAACTTACGGTAAAAGACGGTTCAAAAGAATATTTTCAGAGATTTCATAACGGCGGTCAGTACGACGAACCTCTTAAAGAGATAGGAACGACTTCTGAAACGGGAACTACCGTAAAATTCAAGGCCGATCCGGAAATTTTCGAGGAAACCACAGAATACGATTATGAAACTCTCCTTAAACGCCTGAGAGAACAGTCATTCCTTAATGCGGGAATAAAAATAGTTTTTTCCGATCTGAGAGATCCGGACGATATCAAAAAAGAAACTCTTCATTATGAAGGCGGAATAAAACAATTTGTTGAACATATCCACAATACGAGAGGTCTTGAACCTCTTGCGGAGGATGTTATTTACATCAGCGGAGTACAGGGAGATTCTACCGCCGAAGTGGCAATGATGTATAACGACAGCTATAATGAAATAATACTTTCTTTTGCAAACAATATCCATACCATTGACGGCGGAAGCCATGAAACAGGTTTCAGGAATGCTCTTACAAAAGTTATAAACGAATACGGAAAGAAATTCGGATTGCTCAAAGACGGAGATAAACTTCTTGGAGAAGATGTGCGCGAAGGTCTTACGGCTATAGTTTCGGTAAAGCTTACTGACTGCGAGTTTGAAGGTCAGACAAAAGGACGTCTCGGTAATCCGGAAGTTCGTCCCTTTGTTGAAAATATGGTAAACGAGAAGCTGATGTGCTATCTCGAAGAAAATCCTGCCGTTGCCCGTTCTATCTTTGATAAGTCGCAGGCTGCTCAAAGAGCAAGAGAAGCTGCAAAAAAAGCCCGTGAGACCGCCCGCCGCAAATCGGCGATGGAGTCTGCTTCCCTTCCGGGAAAACTTGCCGACTGTTCCGAAAAGGACGTTGAATTTACGGAAATATATATCGTCGAGGGAGATTCCGCGGGAGGTTCTGCAAAGCAGGGACGTGACCGCCGTTATCAGGCTATACTTCCTCTCTGGGGAAAAATGCTCAATGTTGAAAAAGCACGTATAGATAAAGTTTACGGAAATGAAAAGCTCATGCCTGTAGTTACGGCGCTGGGAACTTCTATAGGCGAAGATTTCGATATAAGCAAACTGCGTTACGGAAAAGTTATAATTATGGCTGATGCCGATGTTGACGGCTGCCATATAAGAACACTGCTGCTCACATTCTTTTTCAGATTTATGCGCCCGCTCATAGCAAACGGAAATGTTTATATCGCTCAGCCTCCGCTTTTTAAAGTGTCAAAAGGAAAGCAGATAAGATATGCGTTTTCCGATGAGGAAAGAGATAAATATATAGAAGAATTAAAGGGCGGAAATGAATCCGCAAAAATAGATGTACAGCGTTATAAAGGTCTTGGTGAAATGGATCCGGAACAGCTCTGGGAAACCACTATGGATCCGGAAACAAGAACTATGCTGAAAGTCACAATGGACGACGCCGTAAAAGCAGATGAGATATTCACCATTCTTATGGGGGATAAAGTTCTTCCGAGACGTGAATTTATAGAAAAGAACGCAAAATATGTTGAATCTCTTGACATATAAGAATTCTGAAAGGAATATTCTATGGGAATACTGAACGAAATGTTCGGCGATGAAAACAGCGATGTATCTTCTTATGAAGGAGAATTTATTGCAAAAGGCGAATATGAGAGCCGTTCCGGCGAGATCCTTGAAGGATATAAAGTCTATCAGAAAAAATACGTATTCAGATCTCTTGCATTGAAACTTTTTATAGTTCTTATAGCCGTTTCTTCTTCGGTAATGATGATAATTACGAGCCAAGGAAATGAAATAACGCCGGTGTTCTGTCTGATGATCTGCATTACTATAGGGATATGGTTCATAAGTCAGCCGATAAATAATAAAAAAAATCTGAGCAAAGCTCTCGGTATGCTTGAAGGCGTTCCTTATAAAGCAGAGGTATTTACGGACAAAATAATTATTTCCGATATGTCGCCAAGAGAAAATAATGATATTCCGGAGGAAAATGAAAATGCTTCGGAAGAAAATGAAGAAACGGAAGAAAGCTCATCTGAAGATGACGTTCCTCCGGCAACGGTGATACATCTGGATTCTCCTATAGTCAATTTTCTTGACAGATCGGATATGTTTATACTTGTTGTAAATAAGTCTTATGTTTTTATAATCCCGAAAAGAGGATTTTCCGAAGAAGATACCGTTAAGATCAGGGAAAAACTCTCATTGATAATGGGTGTCCGGTATAAAGCCGTCTGATAAAAATTTTCAAAAAAATTGTTCCACATGGAACATAGTCAGGAGTTGTTAAATTTGTATAACGACGAAAATTCAAAGGTCATAAAAGTCGATATCGAAAATGAAATGAAAAAGTCGTTTCTTGAATATTCAATGTCGGTAATAGTTTCAAGAGCGCTGCCGGACGTCCGTGACGGACTGAAACCTGTCCACAGACGTATAATATATACTATGAACGACGCCGGAAATACCGCCGATAAGCCGTACAGAAAATGCGCTTATACAGTCGGAGAAGTGCTGGGTAAATACCACCCGCACGGCGACGCTTCGGTTTATGACGCGCTCGTTCGTCTGGCTCAGGATTTTTCTTTGAGATATCCTCTTGTTGACGGTCACGGAAACTTCGGTTCAACAGACGGAGATCCTCCGGCTGCTTACCGTTATACGGAAGCAAGAATGTCAAAAATTGCAGGCGAGATGCTTGCGGATATCACAAAAGATACTATCCCCTATCAGTCAAACTATGACGATCACCTTAAAGAACCGGAGGTACTTCCCTCCCGCTTTCCTAATCTGCTGGTAAACGGTTCTATAGGTATAGCTGTAGGTATGGCTACAAATATCCCTCCGCATAATCTCCGTGAAGTGATAAACGCTATACAGGCGATGATAAAAGATCCGGAAATAACTTCCGAAGGTCTTATGGAATATATAAAAGGTCCTGACTTCCCTACAGGCGGTATAATTATGGGACGCGCGGGGATACGTGCCGCTTATTCTACCGGACGCGGAAAAATAACCCTTCGTGCAAGGACGGAAATTGAAGAGATAAAGGGAAGACAGTGCATAATCGTTACTGAAATACCTTATATGGTAAATAAAGCGCGCCTTGTTGAAAATATTGCTGCGCTTGCAAAGGAAAAACGTGTTGACGGCATACATTATATACGCGACGAATCGGATAAAGAACACGCCGTAAGAATAGTAATAGAACTTAAAAAAGACGCCGTTCCGCAGATAGTTTTAAATAAACTTTTTACCTATACTCAGCTTCAGGATACCGTTGGCGTTATTATGCTTGCTCTTGTAAGAGGAGAGCCAAAGGTCCTTACATTAAAACAGATACTTCACGAATATATCGAATTTCAGGCTGAAGTAATACGCAGACGTACAGAATTCGATCTGAAAAAAGCAAAGGAACGCGCTCATATTCTGGAAGGTCTGATGATAGCCGTTGACAATATCGACGAAGTGGTAAAAATATGCCGTTCTTCCCGTGATGCGGCAGAGATAAAATCAAGACTTATCGAGCGTTTCGGAATTACCGAAGTTCAGGCGGACGCTATCGCTCAGATGAGACTTGTTCAGCTTTCCGGTCTGGAACGTCAGAAGCTTGAGGACGAACTTAATGCTCTCCATGCAAAAATAGCTGAATTCCTTGAAATACTCGGAAGTCATGAAAAGATACTCGGCATAATTTCCGATGAATTGGAAGTTACAAAAAATAAATACGGCGATGAAAGAAGAACTTCCATTGAGACCATTTCCGGAGAAGTTGATGTTGAAGATCTTATCCCAGAAGAAAATTGCGTTGTTACTTATACAAATATCGGATATATAAAACGCCAGCCGGTAAGCGCATACAGGGCGCAGAACCGCGGAGGCAAAGGCGTTTCCGGAATGAAGCAGCGCGAAGAAGATCTTGTTCAGGAGATGCTTATAAGCTCCAGTCACGATCATTTGCTGTTTATTACAAATAAGGGAATAATGTATAAGCTCCGCTGTTTTGAAATACCGGAAGGTTCAAAACAATCAAGAGGATTGAATATTGTAAATATCCTGCCTCTCAGTGACGGAGAAAACGTTGCCGCAATGCTCGGAACATCGGATTTCAGCGAGGGAAAATACGTTATAATGGTCACTAAAAACGGAAAGATCAAAAGGACGTCCCTTGATTCATATAAAAATGTGCGCAAGAACGGACTTATTGCCATTGGTCTTGACGAAGGCGATGAAATAGCTTCCGTAGCGCTTACGGACGGTTCAGCGCAGCTTATGATCGCGACGAAGCAAGGTATGGCAATACGTTTTGACGAAAGCAAAGTCAGGGCAATGTCACGTTCGGCACACGGTGTAAAGGCAATTTCTTTACGGAATGGCGATAATGTCGTGTCTATGGCGATAGTTCGCGAGGGTGCGGAAGTTCTTACCGTTACGGATAAGGGATTCGGAAGAAGGAGCGATATCAGCGCATACAGATTACAGAACCGCGGAGGAAACGGACTTAATAATTACAAGGTATCCGAAGAAAAGGGTCTGGTATGCGGAGTAAAGGTCGTTAATAATGATGAGGACGTAATTCTTATTTCCACCAACGGAGTAATAATCCGCATAAGGGTAAGTGATGTAAGAGTTATGGGAAGATATGCGACCGGCGTAAAACTTATGCGTGTTGCCGAAGGCGAGCGAGTGGCGGCGTTTACGGTAGCGGATCATGATGATACAGCCGAAACGGCGAAGGTTGAGGAGCCGTCCGAAGCCGAACTGGAAGCTGAAATGGCGGAAGCCGAAGCCGCAGAAAAAGCGGAGGTAATTGACGACAGTGTTCCGGACGATGAAGACGCAGCCGATGACGGAGAAAATTAAGATCGGATAAATTTACAAATAAAAACTTCCGTGCGAAAATATCGCGCGGAAGTTTTTGCGTTTAGTGAGCTAATTTATCGTTTGAAGTTAAACCTTTATATCTCAACTCTCAACTCTTAACTCTTAACACTTATCTTCGTTCCCTCTCTCGTCTCCGTTACGACATATCCAAGGTCGGAAATTTTATCACGTATCTCATCGGCAAGCGCAAAATTCTTTTCCTTTCTTGCAGCTTTGCGCTGTTCAAGAAGTTCCGCTATTTCAGCCGGAATATCTTCATCTGCGCTTCCGGAATTTTTTTCGGCGGATCTCTTTGCCGCTTCGATAAGCCCCAGCGAAAGAACGCTGTCAAGATCCTTTATAAGCGCAAGTTTGGTGGCGTTGTTGGTATCTGCTTTGAGAACATCATAAACTGCCGTTATCGCCAGCGACGTGTTAAGATCGTTGTCCATAGCGTCGGTGAAATTCTTTTTGAGCTCAGAAAATTTTGCATTGTCCGCTTCCCCGCTGCCGTCAAGGATAGCTGCGATCCTTGCGGTAAGTTTTTCATAGGCGGCAGCTGCATTGTCAAGATTTTCATAACTGAAAACAAGAGATTTCCTGTAGTGCGACTGCAAACAGAAAAACCTGTAAACAAGCGGATCGTAACCCTTTTCTTCAAGCAGTGAAACGGTCAGGAATTCGCCGGAGGATTTGCTCATTTTTCCGGTGTTTGTATTGAGATGATGAACATGGAACCAGTGTCTGCACCATTCGTGTCCGAGATAAGCTTCGCTTTGCGCGATCTCATTAGTGTGGTGCGGAAAAGCGTTGTCTATCCCTCCGCAGTGGATATCAAGATATTCTCCGAGATTTTTCATACTTATGCAGGAACATTCAATATGCCAGCCCGGATATCCCAGCCCCCACGGACTTTCCCATTTAAGCTCCTGATCTTCAAATTTTGATTTTGTGAACCAGAGGACAAAATCCGCTTTGTTTCTCTTGTTGGAGTCTTCCTCAACGCCTTCACGGACGCCTACTTCAAGATCTTCTTCCCGGAAGTCGTTGAATACATAATATTTTTTTAATTTTGACGTGTCAAAGTATATATTCCCGCCGGCTTCATAAGCATAGCCTTTTTCGATAAGAACGGTTATAACGCGGATAAATTCATCGATATAAGAAGTTGCAGGCACAACAACATCGGGAGTTTTTATATTTAATTTTTTGCAGTCGTCGAAAAAAGCTTTTGTATAAAAATCTGCAATTTCCATAACGGTCTTGTGCTCGCGCTTTGCGCCCTTTAACATCTTGTCGTCGCCGGTATCGCCGTCGCTTGAAAGATGTCCTACATCGGTGATGTTCATTACGCGCTTTACGTCATATCCCGAATAGCGGAAATATTTTTCAAGAACGTCCTCCATAATGTAGCTGCGGAGATTGCCGATATGCGCGTAATGATATACCGTCGGACCGCAGGTGTACATACTTACTTTTCCTTCATAACGGGGAATAAAATCGTCTTTTTTTCTTGTAAGCGTGTTGTAAAGTTTCATAATATTTTCTCCTTGGGTCAATGTTTTCCATTGTTATTAAGTTTATTTCCTATTTCGGCAATTTCCAGACGGTTTACCTGTTTTTCAAGCTTTTCTATCTTCATTCTGTAAAGACAAAGCTCCTGTGAAACAGGATCGGGGATATGCACCTGATCGAGATCGCTGTTCATTATTTTCTTGCCGTTTCTGCGGACGATCCTTGCCGGAACGCCTACAGCCGTACAGTTCGGCGGAACTTCTTCAAGCACTACTGCATTTGCCGCTATTTTTGCATTATCGCCTACTTTGAAAGGTCCGAGGACTCTTGCTCCGGCGCCGACCATAACATTATTTCCAAGCGTTGGGTGACGTTTGCCTTTGTCTTTTCCCGTACCGCCGAGGGTGACTCCCTGATATACAAGGCAGTTATCGCCGATCTCTGTGGTCTCGCCTATCACTACTCCCGAACCGTGATCTATAAAAAATCCTTTTCCTATTTTTGCTCCGGGGTGGATCTCAATTCCCGTAAGAAGTCTTGCAAACTGGGAAATACACCTTGCAATAGTGTAAAGTTTTTTTGTGTAAAAGAAATGTGCGACTCTGTACATCAGCACAGCATGAAGTCCCGAATATGTCAGAAGGATCTCCAGAGTACTTCTTGCGGCAGGGTCACGCCTTTTTACGGATTCGATATCCGATCTTATATGCTCTATGGTATGCGAAATGGTGTGTTCGAGCATTTCCGAATTTCTCCCTTCAAAATTAAAATAATGTCCAAAAAAACCGCCTTCATAGGAAATATCCCAATGAAGGCGGTCAATTTTTTAAAACCGCGGTCCCACTTCAGATTTGTAGCTTTTGCCCCTTAACGCAGGAAAACGCAGACGTATACACACGGAAAATATCCCGCTTCCCCGTCCGGACTGTCGCGCCGCACTTCACAGATCCGCTCCGCGCCGTCGCACCTGACCGACGCTCTCTGATGAAAGCGGAAAAGCTACTCTTGCCGATAAGTCTTTAAAATATATCATAATAACATTATATCACGTTTTTTTCTGAAATGCAACAGAAATTTTATCAATATTCGGTTTTAGTTACTTCAAGATCATCGACGAATTCTTCAAAATTTGCCGATTGTTCGTCCCAGTCTTCTTCTCTTGTATCGAACATGATTATATAAGCATCTTGTTCGGAATAGAAGAAATATGCTCTTGCGTTGTAGCGGTATATCTCGGTCTTGACTTTTTCTCCGTCCGGATCGTCTTCGGGGGGAAGAAAGTCATACTGGATTATCTGATAATCATATCTGATGCCGTCAAAACCGCATACGGTCACATTTTCGGGATCGTTAAAAACGGTATCCTGAGCAAGAGTGATATTTCCTATAGAAATAAGCGCGCAGGCGTTATCGGCCCAGATATCCATAGCCTGAAGATCTTCCTTATAATTATATGCGCGTATGATAACTCTTGAACTTCCGTTGGTATAAAGTTTTCCCTGCTGTTCCTCGGTGTAATCCTGAAGGCTGTAACCGCCGGGGAGAAGATCGCCGGAAGTTTTATTATTGATCTTATTTATGGCATAATCGTCGCCTTCGGCAATAGGACGTGTTTCCGTTACAATATCCTGTTCCAGAGCCTGACTTATGCTTTCAATAGCTGACGCAGAGTTATCGGTCTGTTGTTCTTCCTGACCGGAAGTCTGACTTGTTTCTTCGCCGGCGCCGTCTCCGTTACAGCCGGTCAACAGCGCTGCTGCCGCGGCTGCGGCGCATATCAATGCAAGGATCCTGTTTTTTTTCATATAAATTTCCACCTTCCTGATGTTTTTATATCGGATATTATTTATTCCGCTTCTTCACTGTCAATGTCGTAAAAAACATATCTTTTCAGCGGACGGCTGTCTGCGAGCATAAGCGCGAATTTTCCGAACCGTCCTTTGCTTATCGAATATTCCGAAGATGTCATTGCGATACATGGAACGCCTTTTGCGATAATGTCCATTTCCATTTTGAAAAGATAGCCGTTTGGAAGTTCCGTTTTTGTAAAGACAGCGCCCGACTTTGAGCACAGCATATCGCACAGATACTCAAAGAACAGGTCTTTGTCGGGACTCTGGATAAGCGCCTCGGAGATATTTTCCCTGTTTGTTTTTCCCCTGCTGCGGGGATCGAGACTCATTACGGACACTGCCGCTCTGTTATCCGCCGTTCTTTCTGCGGACAGAACGATCATTTCCGGAAAGACTGCCGAACAGCATTCCGCTGTCATTCCGGCGAGTACCGTTTCAAAAAGGGAGCGGTCCATTCTGAAAAATATATTTTTTTCGCAATCGGAAGATACCCTGACTTTTTTCCCGAAAGCCTCGGATAATTCGTCTGACGCACGTCTTAATTCGTTATCAAGGGAAAGAGTTACTTCCTTTTCATTCATATCCATAAGGGAATAGAACTGATCCGGCTGAATGACCTCTTTGGTGATGGACATTATCCCGTCATCAATGACATTGAGCCTGTCGGTTATCATTTCGCCGTCAAAAAGTCCGCAGGAAATCGCGTCGTAGATCTCATCCGCCGAATTGGAGATCATTCCCGCCATATTTTTTATCTTTGAGCACAAGTAAAGTATATAGTCCTTTACGGCAGGAGTATTCAGGATATTGATTATTTTTTCCGAATGTACGAGTTCTATCACGAAATAGAGACCGTTTTCCGAACGGTCTTCGGCTTTAAGTATGTTGAATGAATAAAGAGAACCTTTTGAGATCGTGTTTGTTATGCCGGTATCCGGAATTTTTCCTCCGAAAAGTCCGATAAGCTGTTCTCCCTCGCTGAATATGGGAGAAGAAGTTTTATTTTTCCATATGACGGATAATTGTCCGTCCGTTATTGCCACAGGAAGTCCTGATCTGTCGTAAACGCTTTTAAGGACAGAGATCATGCTTGCTGACAATTGATTTCACCATCCGATCGAGAAAGAATTTTGCTGAAGAGCATGATACAAAGATATTATCCCACACTTTTTGATTTTTTGCAATAGATAATTTGAAAATATCATAATTTTTTTAAATTTTATGTCGTTTTGTCACAAAGTCATCACTTCCTGACGGATATCTGCCGAATAAATTTGCAGTATCTGTCAATAATTCAGTTAGTCCGACAGATCGGGATCTTTTGAAGGAGGGATATTTTATGTCGGAAACTGCATTGATATTATCCGGCGGAGACGCGCTCAGGCTCAGACCGCTTACCTGCACGAGACCTGCCGCCATGCTGCCGGTATGCGGAGTGCCGTTGGCTGAATACACCGTAAGGACATTGAAAAATTCGGGATACACCAATATTGTTTTTGCGGCGGACCGGCTTTCGGCGGACATAAGCGATCATTTTGACGATGACAGGAACATTGATCTTATTATTTTCCGTTCTCCGGAGGGGACCTGCCGCGCTCTTTCGGAAGCGGCAAAAGCCGTTGATGAAGGCGGATATATCACCGTTGTTTACGGAAATGTCCTTTTTGAGACGGATATTGCCGCTGCAAGGGAGTTTCATGCGGCGTCTGCGGCTGACGTTACGGTTATTACAAAGAAAACGGTCAGCGGAGAGGACAGCACGCTGATAGTTTCGCAGGACGGAAGGGTAACGGACGTGATACCCTGTGCCGCACGGGAGAACTGCCGTTCCGATGATGCCGCTGCGGGAATATTCATATTTTCACGCCGTACGGCTGCCGAAGCGGAGGAGTCGGGAAATGATATACTTACCGATCTTATTCCCCGACTCATAAAAATGGGAAGGATAGTTATGAACTTTCCGGCAGAGGGCTCTTTTTATCCGGTGAATTATCCCGAAGGATATTTTTCCGCAAATGCGGCAGTTCTCGGCGGAAGTCTTTCATTTATTCCGGAAAATGTCATCGAAAAGGCAGGAGAGTTTCCGGAACTCAAGCTGATACCTCCGGTCAGGATACCGCCTTCGGCAGATATAGCGGAAGGCGCTGAAATAGGCGCAGGAACTATAATAGGCGAAAATGTTACCGTTTGCAGAGGCGCCAAGCTGAGCGGAGCGATAATAATGGACGGAGCATATATCGGCGAAAGGGTATCCGTGACGGGAGCCGTGATAGGTTCCGGAGCAAGGCTGCTTTCGGGAGCGTCGGTAAACGAGGGAGCAATAATAGGAGACAGTGCGGTGATCGCGGAGCAGGCTGTGGTCAGCAGCGGAGTAAAAATATGGAACGGCAGGCATATAGACGCTTACGCTACGGCTGCTCAGGATATACAATACGGATTTCTTGCTCCGGTGAGGATCGGGGAGGACGGGATCTGCGGGGAAACAGGAAGTATAATAACTCCGCAGACAGCGGCTGCCGCCGGCAGTGCGCTGGCTTCTCTCGGAGGAAGGATAGGCGTGGGATATAAAAATTCTCCTGCATCGGAAAGCCTTGCTATGGCAGTCGTTTCGGGCATAACCGCTGCCGGTGCGGAAGCATGGCTTTTCGGGGAGACTTCCGGTCCAGAACTTGATTTCTGCGTTGCAAGATCCGGTCTTGCGGCAGGCTGTCGGGTAGAGGCAGGCATAACCGCAAAGCTGAAGCTTTGTTCCGGAGACGGACTTCCGCTGAGCCGCAGCGAGGAAAAAATAATTGAAGGCGGCATAAACCGCAGCGAATACCGCAGAGCGGGTTTTACCCATTTCGGAAAGATAAGGGATTCCGCGGCGATAACGAGCCTTTACAGGAATATGCTTGAAAGATCCGCGCCTGAAAAGCTTACGAGGATAAGAGCGGTAATAAACACGTCCGGAGCGGCGGTAAGCAATATATGCGAGGATATCCTAAGCCGCATAAATGACCGAGGGGGCAAACCGGTCGTATTCCACATAGGGAATGACGGCAGGGGCGCGTCGGCGTATACCGAGGAGACGGGATATATTTTTGAGGAAAAGCTTATGCTGATCGCCTGCCGAAGGAGATTTGAGCAGGGTCATGATATAGCTTTGCCGTATAATTTTCCCAAAGCGGCGGACGAACTTGCAGAAAGTTTCGGCAGAAAGGTGCTGAGGTACAGCGGCTGCCCGTCCGATCCGTCGGACGGAGAAGCGCGCAGGCTGGCGGCGGAAACGCCTTTTGTACGTGACGGAGCGGCTCTTATGTTTGCTGTGCTGGAAGCAATGGAAAAGCATGGCACGCTTCCTTCGGAGGAAGCGCGGGATCTGCCGGAGATAGCGGTCTCTAAACGGTTTGTAGCCATTGATAAACAGCCGGTAAAATTGCTGCGGAGCATTTTTACCGAAAAACAGGTATCGGGAGACGGCGTGGTCATTGACGACCGGAGGGGAAGAGTCATAATACGGCCCGTAAAGACGGGCAAGGGAGTTATAATGCAGGTAGAAAGTTATTCTGCGGAGATCTCGTCGGAACTTTGTGATTTTTATCAGGATCTTCTCACAAAACCGCAGATATAGTTACCGGCTGTTTATTATTTAGTGTTGAGATGCAGGCTGAGCCTGCACGCATATCACCCCCAAAGCAAGTTAAATAACAGATCGTTAAAATATATAGCCCCCTCAAGGGGGCGGGTATATTTGGAGGCAAACTTTTATATTATAATTTTGCGCTTTGCGCAAAATTGAGAAAAAAGTTCGCCAGCCTTTCAAGGTTGCGGTTTCCAAAGGCTCTGCCTTTGAAACCGCGAGCTGGGCTCAGCTCGACCAGCTATTGTTTCTTACGTTTAGTGCGCTAATTTATCGTTTGAAGTTAAACCTTTATATCTTAACTCTTAACTCTCAACTCTCAACACTAAATTATAATTTATCATACTATAATAAAATGGTTCGGAAATAAAAAATAATCAATTCTATTTAATAAGAGGATATGTGCGTGCAGGCTCAGCCTGCATCTCAACTCTTAACTCTCAACTCTCAACACTTATTATCATTTAGAGTTGAGAGTTAGGATATAAAGCTTTAAAAACTTGCTTCGGAGGTGACAAAGCCCGCTCTTGACAATGCGGTTTGTTTGTAGTATAATGTATATTGATTTATTGTGTTCGGAAAACACTTTTTTCAAAAAGCGGCAGTTTCATTAAAACATCAGTCCAAAAAACCCGCTTTTTCCCGATAAACCATTGGAACGACAGTATGGTTTTATCGGATTACATATTGACCGTTTATTATGAAAACGACGCGGCGCGCGTTTATATATCCCGTTTATTTCCGCTTTTGCGGGAATATTATCACTTTTCACGCACCCTGTCATCGGTCCTTACTGAAAGGAATGGTATCATAGTGGCAAAAAACAAAAAAGACGCAGAACTTAATTTTTACGGTGAAAAGATCGCTCCCAAAAATAACGGAAAGCCTTCCGCAGCCAGAAAAAACACCGGATCAGCAAAGGAAAATGCAAAAACAGCTAAGGAGGATCCCAAAAAACAGCCTGCAAAAGCTGCGCGCAGGCAGTCCGGTCCAAGGGCCGTCCAGTCCAGGAGCCGCAAAAAAAATACCGAGCAGCAGGCACTTCCGGAAATGAACGCTCCGCTCCACCTTACAAACCACAGGTCGGTGAAAAAAACGCCTCTCAGGATAATACCCCTTGGCGGACTTAACGAGATAGGCAAAAATATGACCGTATTTGAATGTGCCAATGATATTTTTATCGTTGACTGCGGCCTTGCGTTTCCGGACAGCGATATGCCCGGCGTCGATCTTGTTATCCCCGATTTCACATATGTTGAACAGAACGCTGACAAAGTCCGCGGGATAGTCATCACTCATGGACATGAAGACCATATCGGCGCACTTGCCTACCTGCTCAAAAAAATAAACGTTCCCGTTTATGCCACAAGGCTCACAATAGGGCTTATTGAAGGCAAGCTGAAAGAACATAATATCCTTTCAACGGCAAAACTCAATGTTGTCACTCCGAGACAAACGGTAAAAATGGGGTGTATGGCGGTGGAATTTATCCGCGTGAACCACTCCATACCGGACGCCGTTGCCCTTGCAATACACACTCCGGCGGGTATAATCGTCCACACGGGAGATTTCAAAGTTGACTTTACTCCTATAGAGGGTGAGATAATAGATCTTGCACGTTTCGGCGAACTGGGAAACAAGGGCGTTCTTGCGCTCATGTCGGATTCCACCAATGCCGAAAGACGCGGGCATACCGCCACGGAGCGCACGGTCGGCAACAGCTTTGAACGGCTTTTTGATACCGCCGAGGGAAAACGTATAATTATCGCTACGTTCTCGTCAAATATACACCGCATACAGCAGATAGTGAACAGCGCGGTGCGCTGCGGACGGAAGATAGCCGTTTTCGGCAGGAGTATGCTCAATGTTATCAGCACTGCCATGGAACTCGGATACCTTAAAGTTCCGGAAGGTCTGATGATAGATATTGACGCTATGAACCGTTTCCCGCCGGAAAAAATAGTCCTTATCACGACGGGAAGTCAGGGAGAGCCTATGTCGGCTCTGTCAAGAATGGCGATGAACGAACACCGCACCGTTACAATAACGCCTATGGATTTCATAATAATAAGCGCAACGCCTATACCGGGAAACGAAAAGCTCGTCACAAAAGTCGTGAACGAACTTATGCGTGCCGGCGCGGAGGTAATATATGAATCCATGTATGACGTTCACGTTTCCGGCCATGCCTGTCAGGAAGAACTTAAACTTATGCTGTCGCTGACAAAGCCGAGGTTTTTTATCCCCGTTCACGGAGAATATAAACACCTGAAGAAACACGCCGGTCTTGCTTACAGCCTCGGATTTGAGCAGGACAGCGTTATTATCGCAAGCATAGGAAACGTTATAGAAACTGACGGGATAGAAATGAAAATAACCGGACAGGTGTCTGCCGGAAGAGTATTCGTTGACGGATTGGGTGTTGGCGACGTCGGTTCTATAGTCCTGAGGGACAGAAAGCATCTTTCCGAGGACGGTCTTATAATAGCCGTGGCTACAATAGAAAACGAGACGGGTGCGATACTTGCTGGACCGGATATAGTTTCAAGAGGGTTTGTTTATGTGCGCGAATCGGAGGAACTTATAGTTGCCGCGAGGGAACTTCTTATGAAAACACTTCAAGGCTGCCTTGACAGCGATATGCGCGACTGGAACACCATCAAGGGAAAAATGAAGGACGAGCTCGGCGATTATATTTATATGAAGACCAAGCGCCGTCCTATGATATTGCCGATAATAATGGAGATCTGATAAAGCCGAAAACCCTGAAAGGAGGAATGCTTGCTTCCGCAAGCAGAGCATATTTATGACAGGCAAACGCTGGACTGCTTTTAAAATGGTATCGCTCCTGCTGGTGATAATCGCCATGGCTTGTGCGTTTTCCGTTTATGAGGTCAATGAAATAAGATTCTGGACGCTGCTGGCAATAACTTCGCTGACGGCTCTGGCTTTCCTGATGCTTTTTTCAGCCGCACAGAAAAATCTTCACCATTTCGTGACGGAAATGGAATCACAGCTCAATCTTACCGAAAGGGATTCGCTTTACAAGTTCCCCGCCCCCGCGGTCATAATAGACGGGGACGGCATAATAGTCTGGTATAATATCGCTTTTACGGAGCAGGTATACGGAAGCGACGCTTTCGGTCTGCATATCAATAAGATCATTGACATCGACCTTCAGAAAACGCTTGAAAACAAGAATACTACCGTCAGCTATGAAACGGGACATTTCCGGATCTCGGCAGTCACTACCGAAAAGACCGATTCGGACTTTAACGTGATATCCGATCTTACGCTGCTTTATTTTGACGATATAAGCGATTACATTACGCTGGAAAATCGTATCAACGATATCCGTCCGGCAGTTATGCTGATCTCGGTGGACAATTATGAAGATATCCTTTCAAACGAAAAAGACAGCGAAAAAGCCCATACTATGATACAGATAGACAAACAGCTTGAAACATATTTTGAGGAAAATCACGCCATTTTCAGGAAACTCGGCAGCGACAGATTTTTTGCAGTCGTTGAGGAACGCGATCTGAATGTGATGATAAACAGCAAATTCAAGCTGCTCGATAATGTCAGGAACATAAAAGTTGCAGGAAAATCTCCGGTAACGCTGTCCATAGGCGTGGGCAGAGGCGCGGGAAGTATGCAGGACAGCGAACGCGACGCCAAGCAGGCGCTTGAAATGGCTCAGGGGCGCGGCGGAGATCAGGCTGCGATAAAAAGCGATACCAATTTTGAATTTTTCGGCGGCGTAACAAAGGGCATAGAACGCACGACGAAGGTAAAAACAAGAGTGGTCTCGACGGCTCTTGTAGAACTTATAAATTCCTGCAGCGATGTTATAGTAATGGGTCATCGTTTCGGCGATCTGGACAGCGTCGGCGCAGGAGCGGGCATAGTCGGTGCTATCCGCCGCCTTGATCCCGAAAAGGAAGCGTATATGGCGGTAGATCCGGAAAAGAACCTTGCAAAACCGATAATAGAAAGGCTCAATGAAAATCTTACGGACGAACTTCCTATTTTCATAACTACCGAAGAAGCTGTTGAAAGATTGACGGAAAATACCCTTCTTATAATCGTTGATACGCATAACAAGGATATAATAGAAAGTACGGAGCTTTACGAAAAGGCAAAGCATATCGCGGTGATAGATCACCACAGACAAACGGTAAATTACATCGACAACGCGGTGATATTCCATCACGAGCCGTATTCTTCATCGGCGTGCGAGATGACAGCGGAATTGATACAGTATTTTTCGGGTATAGACAAGCTCCCGAGTTATTATGCCGACGCGATGCTTGCCGGCATAATGCTGGATACCAAGAATTTTGTTATGAGGACCGGCGTAAGAACTTTTGAAGCCGCAGCTTTCCTGAGAAAACTCGGCGCGGATATGGTCGCGGTAAAAGGTCTTTTTGCAAATTCGCTGGAATGCATCAGACATCGTTCTCAGCTTGTTTCTTCGGCGGAGATCTACCGCCGCTGCGCTGTGGCGACCGATGACGAAGGTTCCGGAGATTCAAGGGTGAGCGCGGCTCAGGCGGCGGACGAACTGCTTGGGATAGAAGGCGTTGACGCCAGCTTTGTTATATTCAACACTCCCGACGGAGGCATAAATATTTCGGCGCGTTCACTGGGAGCGATGAACGTTCAGATAATTATGGAAAAACTGGGCGGCGGCGGTCATCAGACAATGGCTGCGGCACAGTTCAGGGATATTACCATTCACGACGCAAAGGCTAAGCTTATAGGCGCTATCGATGAACATATCGCAAATATAAGCTGACGGTATATGAAAAAATCTATTCTGAAAGGATATGTTTTGAATGAAAGTTATTTTTTTAAAGGATGTTAAAGGTTCGGGCAAAAAGGGCGACGTAAAGGAAGTAGCCGACGGATATGCAAGGAATTTCCTCATAGGAAAGGGTCTTGCGGTCGAAGCAACGGCAAAGAATATGTCCGATCTGGCGGGAAAGAGATCTTCCGAGCAGTACAAGGCTGAGACGGCAAAGCAGGAAGCTGTAGATTCCGCTGCCAGGATCAAAGGAAAGAAAGTAGTATGCAAGTCAAAAGCGGGTCAGGGAGGAAAACTCTTCGGCTCTGTTACGCCGGCAAATATCGCCGAACTTATCTCGGAACAGCTGGGAGTTTCGGTCGATAAGAAAAAGATATCTCTTTCTTCCGAAATAAAGACGTTCGGAACTTACACGGCTGAGGTAAAATTCCTTGCAGGAGTTTCCGAAAAGATAACCGTTGAGGTCACAGAAGAATAAATATTGCCGGAAAAGGATCTGAATATGGATTTTGAAACGAATTTTGGCGAGCTCCCCTACAGCGTGGAAGCAGAGCAGGCTGTACTCGGAATAATACTTGTGGATCCGGATAAGCTCACGTCAGCGATGAATTACATAAGCGCCGACAGTTTTTATGTGGAAAAACACAAGAAGCTTTTCGCGATAATCATAAAGCAGTTTTCCCTCGGAGTAAATTCCGATATCATCACGCTTATAAACGAAGCGGTGCGGGAAGATATTTTTGACAGCGCCGCCGCAGGAAAGGAATATCTTTCCAAGATCGCCGATGACAACAATATTTTTGCTGCAAATCTGGAAAATTACTGCAAGATAATCGAGGAAAAATATTACACCCGCCAGCTGATAACCACCGCAAGAGAGATCATAGAGATATCTTCCGCCGGTCAGGAACCGGCGGAACAGCTGCTTGACTATGCGGAGCAGAAAATTTATGACATACGTCAGGGCAAGGCTATGGACGGTCTTAAAAAAATAGACGAAGCGGTCCTTGAGGTGTACGATGAACTGGGAAAAAGATCCGGTCCCGATAAGGAACTTTACCTCGGAACAAAATCGGGATTTGCAGATCTGGATAATATGATAACCGGTCTTAACAGATCGGATCTGCTTATTCTGGCAGCCCGTCCCGCTATGGGAAAATCTACGCTGGCAATGAATATTGCTTCAAATGTCGCAAGGCGGAACAGTTCGGCGGAAGTAGTAATATTTTCTCTGGAAATGTCGTCGGAGCAGGTCGTTACAAGAATGTTGTCTTCCGAAAGTCTGGTTGAGAACGATTACCTTATGAAAGGAAATATTTCCGGAGATCAGTGGGTAAAGCTTGCTCAGGGCGCGGAAAGACTTTCCGAAATGAATATATATCTTGACGATACGCCGGGGATCACTACCGTTCAGATGAAGGCAAAACTAAGAAGAATGAAAAATCTCGGACTGGTGATCATAGATTATCTCCAGCTGATGAGCGCAGGAAGAAGGATAGAAAACCGCGTTAATGAAATATCCGAAATAACCCGTCAGCTCAAACTTATGGCAAAGGAACTGAATGTTCCGATAATTGCGCTTTCGCAGCTTTCCCGTTCGGTAGAATCCCGAACGGACAAACGTCCGGTGCTTTCCGATCTGCGTGAGTCGGGTTCTATAGAGCAGGACGCGGATATAGTTATGTTTTTGTACAGGGACGGTTATTATAATAAGGATACTCCCGATCCTTCGTCGGCGGAATGTATAATCGCAAAGAACCGTCACGGCGAAACGGGAACGGTAAATATGCGCTATAACGGTCAGTTCACGCTGTTTATAGGTATGGATAAGCACAACAAGCCTTTTGAAAAATAAACGGGGACAGGAAATTTTTGTTCCGGCAGCAGCCGGACAGGAAAAATGGATATAAAAATGCTTGACAGGGTAAAAAAAACTATTTCTGAATATAATATGATAGTCAGGGGCGACGCTGTCTGCTGCGCTTTTTCCGGCGGTGCGGACAGCACCGCTTTGCTGCTTTGTCTGAAGGAATTGTCGGAGGAACTTTCCTTTTCCGTTTCGGCAGTGCATATAAACCATATGCTGAGAGGAGAAGAAAGCGACGGGGATGAGAGGTTCTGCGCGGAGATCTGCGAAAAATACGGGATACCGCTCAGAATTTTCCGGAAAGACGCGGCGGGATATTCCCGCGCTTTGGGAATGTCCGAGGAGACCGGCGCAAGAGAGATGCGGTATGAAATATTCAACGGACTCATAGCGGACGGTTTTGCTTCGCGGGTCGCCACGGCTCACAATCTCAACGACAATACGGAAACGATACTTTTCCGTCTGGCAAGAGGCACCGGTCTTAAAGGGCTGTGCGGGATACCTCCGGTAAGGGATCGGTTCATAAGACCGCTTATAGAATGTTCCAGAAAGGAAATAGAAAATTTCCTGAAGGAAAAAAACGAGAGCTATGTAACGGACAGCACCAACCTTTCGGACAAGTATTCAAGAAACCGGATAAGACTCAGGATAATGCCGGAAATGACCGCAGTTCATGGAGGCTTTCCGGAAAATATTTCCCGAACGGTAAATTCTCTTTCGGAAGATGAAGGATTTATCCTGTCTGAAGCGGAAGCTCATAAAAATGATGATCTGAGAACTCTGCATCCGGCTCTGCGGAAAAGAATTATCATAAATTTCCTGCGGTCGCATAAGCTTGAAATGACCGCTGCCCGCGCGGAAGAGATAAATTCGGCGCTTACGGCAGAAAACGGCAAAAATATAAATGCCGACGGGAACAGACTTATACAGGTAAAAAATGGCAGGCTGTATCTTTCGGAAAAGACCGGCGAAAAGATCGTTCCGGATCCCCTGAATATAGAAAAAGAGGGCGTTTATCCCTTTTCAAGTGACAGATTTGTGATAATATCGAAGGTAAATGGCGAAAAAACAGGCTGCGGCGGCATTGTTCATAAAAATTTAACAACTACAGTGCTGGATTATGATAAAATACAAGGTGGTATCCTTTTGCGGAACAGATACCGGAACGACAGGATAAGACCGGCAGGAGCTGCGCATACAAAAGAACTGCGCAAGATCCTTCAGGAACGTCTGCCAAAGGATAAACGCGGTATATCGGCAGTGCTTGCCGACAGTATGGGCGTGTTCTGGTCGGAATGTGCCGGTATTGCCGACAGGGTAAGACCGGATAAAAATACAAAGACTTTTATGATAATAGAAGTAAAGTACAGCCGACCGCTCTGAAAGGAACTGCATAATGGACGGCATCAAAGCTATATACGGCAATAACATAAAAAGAATAATGATATCCGAAGAGGAGATCAGGCAAAAAATATGCGAAACGGGAATATCCCTCAGCGAAAAATATAAAGGCAGACCTTTGCTGCTGGTAAGTATTCTGAAAGGTGCATTCATATTCCTCGCAGATATATGCCGGTCGCTCACGATACCGTGTGAGATCGGTTTTATGCGGGTAAGCAGTTATTATGACGGCACAAGTTCTTCCGGAAAGGTAAATATCCTGCTTGACCTTGATATTGACATCAGCAGATATCATGTTGTGGTGGTAGAGGATATAATAGACACCGGACGGACGCTTTGCGAAGTGGTGGATATCTTAAAGAAAAGAGGTCCGCTTTCTTTGGAAGTGCTGACTCTTCTTGATAAACCGGAAAGACGCACGGCAGATCTTCAGGCGGATATCTCGCTTTTTACGATCCCGGACGTCTTTGTGGTGGGATACGGTCTTGACTGCGGGGAAAAATACAGGAACCTTCCCTTTATTGCGGAATATTCGGAATGAGGGAAAGTCCGGTCTTTATACGGAATACACGGTTTTTACCTGAAATATATAAATAACGGGAATAATAATTCCCGTCGAAAGGATCGATAACATTGGGCAGAAAAAACAACAAAGGCTTGATAATCTATGTCATTGTAATGATAGCTGTGCTTGGCGCGTTCGTGCTGCTGCTCCAGAAAGCCGCTAAGCCGGAATCGGAATACACCTATTCGGAAATAATGGAGTATTTTGATAATTACAGAGTATCCGAGATGAACTTCGATCTTGGGACAGGCGAACTGGAAATGTTCGTGGACGGAGGAAATACTCCGATAAATTATACGGTCCCGAATGTGTCGGTATTCCTCGAAGAGATACAGACCGGTGCGGAAAATTACCGTCGGGAATATAACGAAAGACATCCGGACGCTCCGCTCAAACTTGAGTATTACAAAATACAGGATACATCATGGCTTTATAATCTTCTCCCCTCGCTGCTCATAATAGGACTGATGATTTTTTTCTTCTTCTTTATGATGAGGCAGGCAGGCGGCGGCGGTAAGATGAACAGCTTCGGCAGAGCAAACGTAAAGAATACTTCCAATAAAAAATATACGTTTGACGATGTTGCCGGTGCGGAAGAGGAAAAAGCCGAGCTGGTCGAGATAGTGGATTTCCTGAAAAATCCTAAGAAGTATACCGAAATGGGCGCACGCATACCGAAAGGAGTGCTCCTTATAGGCCCTCCGGGTACAGGTAAGACTTTGCTGGCAAAAGCAGTTTCCGGCGAAGCGGGAGTGCCGTTCTTCTCTATTTCGGGTTCGGATTTTGTGGAAATGTTCGTAGGCGTGGGCGCTTCCCGTGTGCGTGACCTTTTTGAAACGGCAAAGAAAAATTCGCCTTCTATAGTTTTTATAGATGAGATAGACGCCGTTGGACGCCGCAGAGGAGCGGGTCTCGGAGGCGGTCACGACGAACGTGAGCAGACGCTTAACCAGCTTCTTGTTGAAATGGACGGCTTCGATCTTAATGAAGGCGTTATAGTTATGGCGGCAACAAACAGAAGAGATATCCTCGATCCGGCGCTTCTCCGTCCGGGACGTTTTGACCGCGAAGTAATGGTCGGATATCCCGACGTAAAGGGCAGAGAAGCGATCCTGAGAGTTCATGCCAAGAACAAGCCTCTCGGTCCTGACGTCGATCTTAACGTTATTGCAAAAACTACCCAGTTCTTTACGGGTGCGGACCTTGAAAATCTTCTTAACGAGGCGGCTCTTCTTGCGGCAAGAGCAAACCGCAAGGCTATTATCGAAAGCGATATAGAGGAAGCTACGCTTAAAGTTATTGCCGGTCCGGAAAAGAAATCCCATATAGTTACGGACCGCGACAGGCGCATTACCGCTTATCACGAGGCAGGTCATGCGGTCGCAGCTTATCACCTGCCGGAATGTGAAAAGGTCCATCAGGTAACTACTATCCAGCGCGGTCAGGCAGCGGGTCTTACGGTATGCCGTCCGGAAACGGACGATTCCCACGTTACAAAGGGAAAAATGTATCAGGATATCGTTATGACCATGGGCGGACGTGTTGCCGAGTCTATTTCTTTTGACGATGTATGCACAGGCGCCAGCGGAGATATCGAACAGGCTACAAAAAGAGCAAGGGCTATGGTTACACAGTATGGTTTTTCCGAAGCGCTGGGACCTGTTCTTTACGGCGGCGATTCGGACGAAGTTTTCCTCGGCAGGGATTACGGCCATACGCATCAGTACAGCGAAGCTACCGCTAATCTTATAGATACCGAAGTTAAGAATATAATCACAAAGGCTTACAGCGAATGTGAAAAGATCCTTACGGAACATAACGATCAGCTCGTTAAAGTTGCGGAATATCTTATCGAACACGAAAAGCTCAACGGTGACGAATTCGAGGCTATTATGAAGAGCGTCGAAGAAGAAAGAGAATCCGCTCCCGCGGTAACTCTTGAAGAGATCGGTGTCGAAGATAAGGATATAATACAGAACATTGAAGAACACGACAAAAGAAACGACGATTAACAGAGCAATATAAATTTCAGCCGGAACAACATTATTAAGTAATTGAAATTTATCGCTATGCGGGCAAGATGATCCTGCCCCTACAAAAATCAAAGCAGAATTGTAGGGGCGAAGGTCACTCGCCCGCATATAATTTTATATGATATCCGCTCTGCTGACAGAGCAGAAGTATAAAAGCGCGCTGCCGGCTGATAAAACAATGTGAGGAGACGATCTATGGTATTATTATTTCTTGGTGATGTCGTAGGAGATATAGGCAGCAGGTTCGTTGCTTCAAAACTCCGCGCAATAAAGCAATTTTACGGTGTTGACGCAGTTATAGTAAACGGTGAGAACAGCGCCAACGGAAACGGGATCACCCCCTATTCGGCAAAATTCCTTTTTGACAGCGGGGCTGATGTGATAACTACGGGAAATCACTGCTACCGCAGAAAAGAGATCTACGATATGCTGGAACAGGAAGAATATCTTTTGCGTCCGGCAAATTTTCCCGAAGGAAATCCGGGACACGGATACTGCATTTACGATATGGGCAGCTGCCGGATAGCGGTGATAAATCTTATGGGTACCGTTTATATGGAGGCTCTTGACAATCCTTTTTCCAAGGCGGACGAGATACTTGAAAAAATAGATACGCCGAATATTTTCGTTGATTTCCATGCTGAGGCTACCGGCGAAAAAAAGGCTATGGGACATTATCTTGCAGGAAAAGTTACCGCCGTTCTGGGAACGCATACGCACGTCCAGACTGCCGACGAGATCATTCTTGGCGGGCATACCGGCTATATCACTGATGTGGGAATGTGCGGTCCGGAATTGTCGGTCCTTGGAGTAAAAACGGAGACGGCAATTGAAAAACAGCGCTTCCATGCGCCGGTAAAATTTGTTGAATCGGACAATCCGCCGTTTATAAACGGGGTCGTTCTGGAATTCGATAAAAACAATGGTAAATGTGTTAAAATTGACCGACTAATAATTAGATAAACCGCTGAATTAATATTTTATCTATTGAAATAGCTTTAAAGTTGATGTATACTAACATTAAGTTCATAGTTCAAATAATTTTTTCCATATGCTGCAATAATTTATTAATGCGATACGGTACAAATAGTGCGGCGTTGCATTCAGGGTCAGATCCGGTTTCGGGTCTTTGAGTTTATGCTGTGACACAGGAAACTGTATTTTTGATGGTCAGCAAAAACACTGCAAAAACAATATGAATTCGGGAGGATTCTTATGGAAGTTCTTAAAGTTTCTGCACGTTCACATCCAAATTCTGTGGCAGGCGCGATCGCAAGCGTAATGCGTGAGCATGACTCTGTTGAAGTTCAGGCAGTAGGTGCCGGAGCTTCAAATCAGGCAGTAAAGGCAATTGCTATTGCACGGGGGTATTTAGCTCCTATCGGCGTTGACCTTATATGCTATCCTGCTTTTGCAAATGTAGTTATAGACGGCGAAGACAGAACAGCTATACGTCTTATTTGTGAAAAAAGGTAATTTTTCGGGGATCGCGAAAGCACAGTTAGCCGTGGTAAAAATAAATGGCGGATAAGATAATTCAGGGACACAGAGGATCCTAAATATATTTTATCCGGCAAACAACAGTGATGATGATTGGATATTGGGAGACTTATTTCATTATTGATTGCAGCATGAATCTGTAAAGGACAAAATAAAATCAAAAAGCAGGTAATTTAATACCTGCTTTTATTTATTATATCGGGAAATAAATTTATTTTTCGGGAGAGATCTTTTCAATGCCTCCCATATAGGGGCGAAGGACTTCGGGGATCTTTACGGAACCGTCGGCACAAAGATTGTTTTCAAGAAAAGCTATCAGCATTCTCGGAGGTGCAACAACGGTGTTGTTGAGAGTATGGGCAAAATATTTTTTGCCGTCCTCGCCGTTTACCCTTATTTTCAGGCGGCGTGCCTGAGCGTCTCCAAGGTTGGAGCAGCTTCCCACTTCAAAGTATTTTTTCTGACGGGGAGACCATGCTTCAACGTCGTAGGATTTGACTTTCAGGTCAGCAAGATCGCCGGAGCAGCACTCTATTGTGCGGACGGGGATATCCATTGAGCGGAACAGATCGACGGTGTTTTTCCAGAGCTTGTGGAACCATTCCATACTTTCTTCCGGTTTGCAGACAACGATCATTTCCTGTTTTTCAAACTGGTGGATACGATAAACGCCGCGCTCTTCGATGCCATGAGCGCCTTTTTCCTTCCTGAAGCAGGGAGAATAGCTTGTAAGCGTGTGAGGGAGAGTTTTTTCCGGAATGATAGTGTCTATATATTTGCCGATCATAGAATGTTCGGATGTGCCTATCAGGTAGAGGTCCTCCCCTTCTATCTTGTACATCATAGCGTCCATTTCGGCAAAGCTCATAACTCCCGTAACGACGCTGCTCCTTATCATAAACGGAGGAACGCAGTAGGTAAATCCCCTGTTTATCATAAAATCCCGCGCATAGGAAATGACTGCGCTGTGCAGGCGGGCAATATCTCCCATAAGATAATAGAAACCGTTTCCGGCGACTTTTCTTGCGCTGTCAAGGTCGATGCCGTTGAGACGTTCCATAATATCGGTATGGTAAGGCACTTCAAAGTCTGGAACGACAGGTTCGCCGAAACGTTCCAGCTCAACATTTTCGGTATCGTCTTTGCCTATGGGAACGGAGGCGTCTATTATATTCGGAATGGTCATCATTATTTTGGTAAGTTTTTCGCTGAGCTCGGTCTCTTTCACTTCAAGCGCAGCAAGGCGGTCGGCGAATTCGGCGACTTTCTTTTTAGCGGCTTCGGCTTCATCTTTTTTGCCCTGAGCCATAAGTCCGCCTATTTCCTTGGAAGTTTTGTTCCTGTTTGCGCGGAGTTCGTCTGCTTCGGTCTTGGCGGCCCGGAGTTCGCTGTCAATGGCGATAACTTCGTCTACGAGCGGCAGTTTGCTGTCCTGAAATTTCTTTTTGATATTTTCTTTGACGACGTCCGGATTTTCGCGGACAAATTTGATATCCAGCATAAAAATGCTCCTTCTTTCTGGTAGTACATTGACAATATATAGGGTATCACATTTTTTATAATTTGTCAAGTATGCAGCCGGACAAAAGAAAGCGGGAAAATTTTATCATATGGCTATGTCATAACAATGAGTTGATTTTTAGCATATTTTATATTCACCAATAAATTATAATTTGCAGGCTGAGCCTGCACGCATATCACCCCCAAAGTAGGTTAAGTGACATATCGTTAAAATATATAGCCCCCTCAAGGGGGCGGATATATTTGGAGATAAACTTTTGTTTCCAAGTCATTAATTTACATACTATTTTATCTGGTTTCGGGCGAAGCTGCAAAATAAAATTTCAAAGCAAAAGAACAAGAAAAACCACGAGATTGGGCGAAGGGGGTTAGAATAAAGGAAAAGGG
>CANRJZ010000006.1 GCA_947631055.1 uncultured Clostridia bacterium
TAAATCAGGGACTTGAATGGACAGACGTTGAAAAGGTCCTTGACGAGCGCAACGAGAAGATAGGCAACCTTAAAACTTTTCATCAGACAGATAAAAACACATAACTTTGTAACTTTTTACCGCTCCTGTGAATAGTATATATTGAAGTTTCAATACTTTAATTTATTCATAGGAGGATCTATATGAGCGATAAAAACAACTGCTTCAAGGAAGCGGTTTGCATAGAGGTTCAGCGCATCTTTGACAGCTGCTCTGACCGCGACTGCATTTATGAGCTTCCGGTCACATTGTGCGAAGACTCGGCAGAGATCACGGACGATATGAACATAGTAAAGCCTCGTTGTATCGAAGTTGATACAGTCTGCATTTCGGTCGATGCTGTTCCATTTAAATCGGGATATTACTCGGTGGATATTACTTACAGATTCAAAGTTACTGCGGAAGCGTATGCAAAGACCTTCTGCCAGCCGTCTATGGGAACGCTGCTCTGCGGCACTGCGCTGTGGAACAAGAGAGTTATCCTTTACGGCGGAGAAGGAAATGCTAAGGTTTTCTCCAGCGATCAGGATTTTGTTTTCCCGACCGAAGAGGACTGCTGCTCCTGCGAAAAAGGCGCAAATTCGTCTACTTCAATGCCGAAAGCCACTATACAGATAGTTGATCCTGTGGCTCTGGAAGCAAAACTTATCTGCGTTCCATGCACAACAGACCCTGATCACGGTCCGCAAAACTGCTGCTGTCCTGATCCGTGCAAAAAGCCCGGTCTGGAAAGGACTCTGGCTATATCCGTGGGATTGTTCTCGATCGTACAGCTTTCACGTCCGGTCTCGATGATCGTTCCTGCGTATGATTATTGCATACCCTGCAAGGACTGCTCATCATCTGCTTCTTCGGAAGCTCCTTGTGAGATATTTGACAGGATAGAATTTCCTACAGACCAGTTTTTCCCGCGTCCAAGCGGAAACGACAACTGCAAGTGCGGCTGCTGTGACGCCGGAAACAAGGACGATAATGAGTCCTGCGACTGCAAAACAAACTGAATTTGAAAATGAATATTAGTGTATGACCTCTGAAATAAAATGCTGTCGTGTTATCGCGGCAGCATTTTTGATATTTAATATTGGAAGTTCTGTATTGACGAAATGAGATTTTAATGGTATAATATTTACTGGTAAAAAATGATCGGGAGTAATAAAATGGGAAAATTAATAGTTCTGGACGGTCTTGACGGCAGCGGAAAAAGCACACAGTTTGAGATCGTAGCAAAAAAGCTGTCGGAAACTTATACCGTCAAAGCAATAAGCTTTCCGGATTATGGAAATCCGTCTTCATCTTTGGTGAAAATGTATCTGAACGGCGAGATCTCGCAAAGCGCCGAAGGCGTGAATGCTTATGCCGCGTCAAGTTTTTATGCCGTAGACAGGTATGCAAGCTATAAAATGTTCTGGGAGAAAAATTACAGGCAGGGAGACCTGATATTTGCAAGCAGATACGTTTCGTCAAATGCGATACACCAGATGGTCAAGCTCCCTGAAGAACAGTGGGACGGCTATCTTGAATGGCTGAATGATTATGAGTATGTAAAATTGGGACTTCCTAAGCCGGATATGGTGATATTTCTGGATATGCCGGTGGAAATTTCCCAAAGGCTTATGTCGGAACGCTATCACGGAGATGAGAGCCGCAAGGATATCCACGAATCGAATATAGAATATCTTCGCTCGTGCAGAAGATCGGCTTTATACGCCGCCCAAAAACTCGGCTGGACGGTTATCCCATGCAGCAGGAACGGCGAGCCGCTCAAGATAGACGATATAAGCAAAAAAATTATGGAAATTTTAAGATCAATAGAGGAATGATATAAACAATGCTTGATTTTAAAGTAATTGAGCTTTCCGACAGACCTTGGATAAATGAACTTCTGAAATTGTCCGATTTCAGAGGCTGTGAGTATAATTTTTCAAACAATATGGCTTGGCATAGGCTTTACGAAACAAAAATATGCCGCTATAAGGATTTTTATATTTCACGTTCGGAAAAATATGGAATGAGGTTTACATTTCCGGCAGGAAAAGGAGACTATAAAGATCTGTTCCTGACGCTGAGAAAAGAAGCGGAAGAACATGGTGTCCCGCTTGTCATAAGTTCTGTGACAAACGATAAACTTGCGCTGTTTGAGGAACTTTTCCCTGATATGTATACGGTTTTCTGCGACGAATCAGACTCGGATTACGTCTATGAAGCGGAAAAGTTACAGACGCTTTCCGGCAAAAAATATCATCAGAAGCGCAATCATCTTGCAAGATTTTATGAGAATGACTGGGAATACCATGATATGACAGAAAATGATTTTGATGAATGTATAGCGTTTGCAGCAAAGAGTTATAATCTTAATCAGGCGTATGATAATGAATCAAGCGTTGCTGAACAGTTTGCAATAAATACTTTTATGAATTATTTCGGAGAACTGGAGCTTAAAGGCGGAGTCATTACAGTGAACGGAAAGCTTGAAGCATTTACAATCGGAGACGGCATAAACTCAGACACGTTTGATATCCACATTGAAAAAGCAAATCAGGATATCCAAGGCGCATATGCCGCAATAAACAACGAGTTTGCAAAATCGGCAGCGAACGGATATGTTTATATCAACAGGGAAGAAGATCTTGGACTTGAAGGACTTCGGAAGTCAAAACATTCTTATCATCCGGCTTTTATGCTTCAAAAAAATGTTATAACATTCAAATAATTTTTCGGGAGGAATTTAATATGATCTATGTTTTTCTTGCACAGGGTTTTGAGGAAACCGAAGCTATAGCTCCGATCGACCTTCTCAGAAGGTGCGGAAAAGAAGTTTACACAGTCGGTATCGGTGACAGCATAATTAAAAGCTCTCACAATGTTACATTTTTTACCGACACTGAAGATCTGCTCATTGAACTGAACAGCGATCTTGAAATGATCGTCCTTCCCGGAGGTATGCCGGGAACTGTCAACCTTGAGAGATCAGAGGCGGTTCAGGCAGCTATAGATTACTGTGCAAAAAATAATGTCTTTATCGGTGCAATATGTGCCGCGCCGTCTATCCTTGGACATAAAGGACTTCTTAAAGGCAAAAAAGCTGTTTGCTATACGGGTTATGAAAAGGAACTGGAAGGCGCTGATGTACTTGACGTTCCTGCGGTCATTGACGGAAATATAATTACGGCGAGAGGCGCAGGAGTTGCTGTTGATTTCGGTTTGAAGCTTGTTGAAGCGCTTATTTCCAAAGAACGCAGCGATAAACTCAAAGAGGCTATTTTATGTCCGTAAGCGATGAAAAAAATTTTTTGAGGCAAAAATACAAAATATGGCGTTCCGGTATGTCTGCTGACACAAAAAGATATTTTGATAAAAGCATTTTTGAAAATATCGTTTCTATTACGGAATATCAGATCTGCCGCCAGGTATTGACTTATGTTTCCACAAATATAGAGGTGGATACTTTAAATCTGATAGAGCAGGCTTTCAGAGACGGAAAAAATGTTGCCGTTCCAAAAAGCCTTGATAAAAACGGAAATATGGAATTTTACGGGATAAATTCGTTTGATGATCTGGAACAAGGATATTTCGGAATATTTGAACCCGTTCCGGACAGATGCGAAAGGATATCCGTATCCGAAAGAGCCGTTTGCATAATACCGGCGCTTTCTTATGACAGCGAAGGTTACCGCCTTGGATACGGAAAGGGTTTTTATGATCGTTTCCTGTCAGAGCATCGGAATATTTTAAAAATAGGAATATGCTATTCTGAATGTATGGAAAAGCATCTTCCGCATGAAGAATATGATATTCCGGCAGATATGGTCATAACCGAAAAATTTGTTGAAGATCACAGAAAGGAAAAACGTTGATGGCAAACAAGGAAATTACTGAAGATAACGTTGCGCTCAATGATATTCTGGACAGTATGCCGGAAGAAACCGCAGCTCCGGAAACAAAAACAGACCAGACGGATGACATTTCGGATACGGACGGAAACGAACAAGAAATTTCCGAAACCGATGATCCGGATATTCAGGAAGGATCCGATGATGAAGATACCGTATATGAAGAGCCTGTGCGTGAAAAGAAAAAACGCCGCAGGAGGCGTAACCATTCACATATAATTTTCGGCGTTATACTAAGCGTCGTTATTATTTCCGTATCAATACTTGCGGCCGTATTTATCCTCAAATGCACAAAGGAAATTTTTGGCATAGGTAAGTCCGACATGGAGACAGACGTTGAAATACCGATGAATTCCAGCACATATGATATTGCTGAACAGCTTTTCCATGAAGGCATAATAGCCGATCCGGATCTTTTCAGACTTTTCTCAAAGATAAAAGGTGCCGACGGAACGTATATTGCAGGTACACACAGACTTTCTCCGCAAATGGATTACAGTACGATAATAGAAACTCTTCAGGAGGACATTGAAAGTCAGCGTGAAACGGCAAATATCGTATTTCCTGAGGGAATAACTATATATGAAGCAGCTCAGAAGCTGGAAGAAAAAGGCGTTTGCGATGCTGATGAGTTTATAAAGGTGTTCAATTCTTCGGAATTCGGGTTCGATTTTGAAGAAAAAGTCAGGACAAGCTATATGAAGTTCTATAAAATGGAAGGTTATCTTTTCCCTGATACATATCAGTTTTATCTTGACGAAGATCCAAGAGTGGTTGCTAAAAAGATATACAAAAATTTTGAAGCAAAAATAACTCCGGATCTTTACGGAAGAATGGAAGACCTTGAAATGGATCTTGAGGAAGTCATTACTCTTGCGTCAATGGTCCAGGCGGAAGCGGGAAATGTAAGAGATATGAAAAATGTGGCTTCGGTATTCTATAATCGTTTGAATTCTCCGGACGAATATCCTTTGCTTCAGTCTGATCCTACTACGAATTATGTTGAAGATATAATAATGCCAAACATTGAAGTACGATCGGAAAAAATGTTTGAAGCCTATGATACATACCGCGGAGCAGGGCTTCCTCCCGGGCCTATATGTAATCCGGGACTTGAGGCTATCAATGCTGTACTTTATCCTGCCGATACGGATTACTATTATTTCTGTTCAAATCTTGAGACCGGTGAATTTTATTATGCGGAAACCCTTGAAGAACATGAACAGAACCTTATTGAAGCCGGCCTTGCAGAATAGATCCGGAGGTTTTCTATGAATTATAATGCTCTTGAGGTACTTGCTCCGGCGGGAGATACTGAACGTCTGACCGCAGCGGTCAATTACGGCGCAGATGCGGTATACCTCGGCGGAAAGACATTCGGTATGAGAGCAGGACCTAAGAATTTTACGTATGACGAATTAAGATCCGCCGTGGAATTTTCACATTCCGGAAATGTAAAAGTTTACCTTACGTGCAATACACTTCCGAGAAACAATGAGATACCATATTTCAGACAGTTTATTGAAGAAGCCGTATCAAGCGGTGTTGATGCTTTGATAATTGCCGATCTCGGATTGCTTTCTCTTGTGAAAAAATATGCTCCGGATATGGAAGTGCATATGTCAACGCAGACGGGTATCGTCAACTATGCTTCTGCAAATGCACTTTACGATATGGGCGTGAAAAGGATAGTTGTTGCAAGAGAGCTTTCCATTGACGAGATAGCCGAGATACGCGCAAAAACTCCTGCGGAACTTGATATTGAAGCCTTTGTCCACGGCGCTATGTGTATGTCTTTTTCGGGAAGATGCCTGCTGTCACAATATCTTACCAACAGAGATGCAAACAGAGGAGAATGTGCTCAGCCATGCCGTTGGAGCTATCATCTTATGGAAGAAACAAGGCAGGGTGAATTCTTTCCTGTATTTGAGGACGAAAAGGGAAGTTATATCCTCAACGCAAAGGATCTTTGTATGATAGATCATCTTGATAAGCTTGCCAAAGCGGGAGTTACGAGTTTTAAAATCGAAGGCAGGGCAAAATCCTCATATTATGTTTCGGTGATAACAAACGCTTATAGAATGGCGGTTGACATACTGAAACAGTCACCCGATGATTATAAACTTCCCGAATGGGTGAAGAGCGAAGTATTCAAAGTCAGTCACAGAAATTATTGCACGGGATTTTTCTTCGGCCATCCCAATGACTGCCAGTATTATGAAAACAGCGGATATATTAGAGAGTATGATATTGCTGCGGTCATTGAGGAATGCCATAACGGTATGATATATGCTACTCAGAGAAATTGTTTCAAAAAAGGTGATACGGTCGAAATATTATCTCCCGGGGCAAGATACGATACCGTTACCATTGAAAAGATCCTTGATGTTGACGGAAACGAGATCGATAACGCCAATCATGCTATGATGAAGGTCGCGATACCCTGTGAAAAAAGTTATCCCGCAAATTCGATAATAAGAATAAAGAAATAACATATTTGCGTTCTCTTTCAAATATCAATATAATGAAAGGGGACAAACATATGAATAATAATGATCTGAACGAAGCTGAACATAATGACGAACCTATAGAACTGACTGAATTATTTGTACAAAAGAAAAAAACGGTGACTTTCTCAGATACCGTTACCGTTCAGGCAATACTTTGTGTTGCGGCAGCAATAGTGTTTGTCGTTATAAACATTATTAACACGGATCTTGCATATGATATATATTCGATATATTCTGAAAAGAGCGCCTCGGAAAGCAGCATTTCTGATATATTCAGAATAATTATCGAATTCTTCAGATCTGCTCATATATCAATAAATGTTTGAGTTCAAGTTCAGAAACATAACGGTAGCATTTGAATTCAGCTTTTTTGCCTCCGTGTCACTGCTTATTATTTTAGGAAATGATTATGCAGTAATGGGGCTTGCTGCTTGTATATGGCATGAGCTGGGGCATCTTATGGTTATGGCAATATGCGGTATAACGGCAAAAAGAATATTATTCTATGGAGCGGGAATAAAAATACTTCCTGACAAGCAGTTCTGCTTTACGGATTTTGGTACCGAATTTCTTGTCCTTATTGCAGGAAGTGCGGCGAATTTTCTTGCGGCATTTCTTATGGCAGGTTCGGAAATTATGGAAATAAAGCTTTTTTCTGCTATAAATATGGCAATAGGAGCTTTCAACCTTCTTCCGCTGCAATATCTTGACGGCGGGAAGCTGCTTACGGCTTTTATATATAAGTTATGCAGTTATCCGAATGCTTGTCTGATGGAAAGATATATTAAATGGATCAATATATTTCTGATAATTTCCGTTATGATAAGCTTTGCTTTTGTGGGTAAGGGAAATTTTACTTTATACATTACATTATGCTATTTACTGATATCGGCTGTGTCATGACCGCTGCTTGCGAAGTGAAAGGAATATAAAAATATGTTGAAAGAACAAATAGAAAGTCTGCTTCTTAAAGTAAAAAATCCTTCAAGGTATATAGGCGGTGAGCTTAACAGCGTTGTTAAAGATAAGGATAATATAGACGTTCGATTTGCTTTTTGTTTTCCCGATTCATATGACGTAGGAATGTCGCATCTTGGAATGAAAATATTATATTCACTGAAAAACAAGCGTGAGAACTATTGGTGTGAAAGGGTATTTGCTCCGTGGGGAGATATGGAAGCTCTTATGAGAGAAAATAATATCCCGCTTTATGCGCTTGAAAGTCTTGACCCTATAAAAGAATTTGATATTATTGGATTTACGGTACAGTATGAACTTTGCTATACAAATATCCTCAATATGCTTGATCTTGCAGGACTTCCCGTAAGATCAAAAGACAGGACAGATGATATGCCGGTGATAGTTGCGGGAGGTCCATGCGTATGTAATCCTGAACCTATAGCGGATTTTATCGATATTTTCATACTCGGCGAAGGAGAAGAAGTAAATCTTGAACTTATGGATCTTTATGCCGCAATGAAAAAGCAAGGAGCTTCCAAAAGGGAATTTATGCTTGCGGCTGCGGGAATAGAAGGCATATATGTTCCTTCGCTTTATGATGTCTGCTACAATAACGACGGAACTATAAGATCCGTTATCCCCAACGATCCGCATGCTTCCGGAGCAATAAAAAAGCGTATAATAAAAGATCTTGACAGTATATATTATCCGGGATCTTTTGTAGTGCCTTATTGTGAAATAGTTCATGACAGGGCAGTCGTAGAAGTGCTGCGAGGCTGCATAAGAGGATGCAGGTTTTGTCAGGCAGGATTTATATACAGACCCTTCCGTGAAAAAACGGCGGATACTATTTGCAGGCAGACCCGTTCTCTTTGCGAAAGCACCGGATACGAAGAAGTATCGCTTTCTTCTCTTAGTACAAGTGATCTTTCGGATATAGAAGAAACTCTTACGCAGCTTTCGGAATATACCGATAATGAAAATATAAATCTTTCGCTGCCGTCAATGCGGATAGACCGCTTCAGCAACGAACTTATGGAAAGGCTTAAAGCTATAAGGAAAAGCGGACTGACTTTTGCTCCGGAGGCGGGGACTCAGCGTTTAAGAGATGTTATAAATAAAAATATTACCGAAGATGAAATAATGAATGCCTGCAAAATAGCCTTTGACGGAGGCTATACGGCTGTAAAACTTTATTTTATGCTTGGACTTCCTACAGAAACTGATGACGATATTAAAGGAATAGCCGATCTTGCGGAAAAAATAATTGACCTTTATTATAATGCTCCGAACAGGAAGAAAGGACGCCATGTGCAGATATCTATAAGCTGCGCTACATTTGTTCCCAAACCGTTTACTCCTTTTGAATTCGAGCCGCAGGCTTCATTTGAGGAGATAACCCGCAGGCAGAAACTCCTGCTCGAAAGCATACGTTCAAAAAAACGCGTAAATGTAAGCTGGCATAATTATAAGGTAAGTATCCTTGAAGCTGTTCTTGCCAGAGGAGACCGCAGGCTTTGCGATACTATATATGAAGCATGGAGATTAGGATGTAAATTCGACGGCTGGAATGAGTGCTACAGATATGATCTTTGGATAAAAGCTTTTGAAAAAACAGGGACCGATATTGACTTCTATGCGCATAGGATGCGGTCTTATGATGAAATAATGCCATGGCAGCATTTGGATTATTATATTTCAAAAGAGTTTCTCATAAGAGAGCATAAAAAGGCAATGAATTCCGAAACAACTCCCAATTGTCGGGAAAAATGCTCCGCGTGCGGGGTTTCGGTAGCCGTGGGAGGTGCCTGCTTTGGAAAAAACTGACGTCAGAGCTGTGTTTGAAAAGAAAGGACGAGCTGTATTTATTTCACATCTTGATCTTTTCCGGACAATGCAGAGAGCGCTCAAACGTTCAAAGCTTCCGGTATGGTATTCTCAGGGATTTAATCCTCATATATATCTGAATTTTCCTCTTGCTCTTTCTCTTGGCGTTTCAAGCAGTACGGAATTTATGGATTTTTCGGTGACCGAAGACATAGATCACGATAAAGCAAAAGATATGTTGAATTCTGTAATGCCTGAAGGATTGAAAATAATTGCACTGGCAAAGCCTGTTCATAAAAATCAGGATATAGGATATGCCGAATATGATATGAAATTCAGCAGTGAAAGATCTCCGGAGGCCATGCTGGAAGAATTGAACGGAATGATGTCTATGGAAACTATAGAAATAGACAAACGCTCAAAAAGCAAAGGTACGGTAAAAATGGATATAAGACCGTATATAAATATTATATATACGGATATTTCCGGAAACTGTCTGGAAGTTTATCTCAGACTTCCGGCAGGGGGAACGCTTAATATAAATTCAAATGTTTTTGCTGATACGTTTTCTGATATTAGCGGAATATCCTTTAGCGGTGTTTGTGCAGAACGAACAAAAATTTTGTGCAAAAACCAAGAAATTTTTATGTAATGTACATTTCACAAAATTTTACCTGAAAATACTTGCAATCTGTATAAAAATGTGATAATATTAAATAGCATTTGAATATCCGCCCGTTTATCATACGGACGAGATTAATGCCTGCCGAAAGGCGCATTAAAAGGACAGTCCGCTGCCTTATGCCGGTCTTGAGTGTTGTATCCGGCTTTCTTGCGAAAGGTAAGAATGTCTTGAAATTAGGAGGAAATTAATATGGACGCACTCAAACTCATAAGCGACAGCAGCCTTAAAAAAGAAGCTCCTGTTGTAAACGTCGGTGACACCGTAAAGGTTCACGTTAAGATCAAAGAAGGCGACAAGTACAGGATCCAGATATTTGAAGGTACTGTAATTGCCAAGAAACACGGCGGGATCAATGAAACATTTACCGTAAGACGTGTTGCGCATGGCTGCGGTATTGAAAGAGTATTCCCTCTCCACTCTCCTGTAGTTGACAAGGTAGAAGTTGTAAGAAGCGGTAAAGTTCGCCGCAGCAAGCTCTACTATCTCCGCAGCAGAGTCGGTAAAGCCGCTAAGGTTAAAGAACAGATCCGCTGACCGCGTGTTATCCAAAAGGGACTTATTGTCCCTTTTGTGCTATAACCAAGGTCTTGTACAGTTAATTTTAATGGTTTGAAGTCTAATATAAGATCATTTTTGAAAGGGTGTGCTGTTTATGGCGAAATATCAGCTGGATTACGAAGCGGTCGAAGGTGAAAAAAATAAGGAAATAACTGCGGCAGAAGAATATATTGATTGGGTAGAGACCATAATTTTTGCCTTTTTTGCAGTAATACTTATTTTTACTTTTATCCTTCGTGTGGCAAATGTTGACGGAGAATCTATGCTTCCTACTCTTACTGACGGAGACAGACTTATCGTTTCACATCTTTTCTATGAACCAAAAGCAGGAGATATCGTTATTGTCAACAGCATAAACGGTCATGTCTACAATGATGAGAATGCTCTTGAAACAGTGAACGGACTCGGAAAAGTGATTGTAAAGCGAATTATCGCTGTCGGTGGACAGAAAGTAGATATCGATTTTGATACCGGCGATGTTCTTGTTGACGGTGTTAAACTTGATGAACCGTATATCAATGAACTTACTCAGATGGACGAAGGCGGACATCAGTATCCTGTAGTAGTTCCTGATGGATATGTATTTGTTATGGGAGATAACCGTATGAATTCTACTGACAGCAGGGATTCGAGAGTGGGATTTGTTGAGGAGGAGGACGTCCTCGGCAAAGTAGTTGTAAGGATATTCCCGTTTAGTTCTATAGGCGTTCCTGCCTGATCCGGAGGGAAAAATGACTGAGCCTCCTTCTATACAATGGTTTCCCGGTCATATGACGAAAACCAAGCGTATGATAAGGGCAAATCTGCCTCTTGTTGACGCTGTGGTCGAGATCATTGATGCCCGCGTTCCGGAATCCAGCAGAAATCCTGATCTTCGGTCACTTATTCAGGGCAAGCCAAGGATAGTTATCCTTAATAAATGCGACGCTGCCGATGAAATTGCCACGCAAAAATGGCTTTCCTGGTATGAAAGGTCAGGCGTTACTGCAATTGCGGCAGATTGCAGGAGCGGCAGAGGATTGAATAAATTTTCCAATGCCGTAAAAAATGTTCTTGCTGACTTGATCGAGAAGTATGAATCCAAGGGAATGAAGGGAAGAACTATACACCTTATGGTCGTTGGTATTCCCAATGTCGGAAAATCATCATTCATAAACAGACTGGCAGGACAGAAAAAAGCAAAAGTGGAAGACCGCCCCGGAGTCACAAGGGATAAACAATGGGTAAAGATCAATGAAGAAATCGAACTTCTTGATATGCCGGGTGTCCTGTGGCCTAAATTTGACGATATGACAGTGGGTGAAAAGCTTGCGTTTACGGGAGCGGTCAAAGATGATGTCGTCGATACGGAAGCTCTTGCATGCAGATTGTTGTATATACTCAGCTGTAATTATAAAGACCGCCTTGAAGAAAGATATAAAATAAACGTATCTGAAGGCGAGGACGGTTACGATCTGCTCATGAAAGTCGGAAAGGCAAGAGGAATGCTTATTTCCGGCGGCGAAATCAATACCGAACGTGCTGCTTATGTTGTTCTTGATGAATACAGAAGCGGAAAGCTTGGACGTATAACTCTTGAACTTCCGCCTAAGGAATGAAACATATATGAGATCTCTTTTTGAATTTGACGAACTTGTAAGAAAAGATTTTGCAGTGGTATGCGGCATAGACGAAGCGGGAAGAGGACCTCTTGCCGGTGACGTTTACGCCGCCGCTGTGGTTTTTGATAAAGATGTTTGCATTGAAGAAATAAACGACAGCAAAAAACTTTCCGAAAAAAAACGAGAGTTGCTTTATGATGAAATAATATCAAAAGCCAGAGCATATTGTATTGCGACAGCTTCCGTGGAAGAGATAGAAACCATAAATATCCTTAATGCCGCTATGCTTGCTATGGAAAGGGCTTATAACGGAATCGGGATAAATGCCGATATCGCTCTTATAGATGGAAACAGATCGCCGTCATTGAACTGTAATACCCGAACTATCATCAAAGGCGATGCAACGTCTGCAAGTATTGCTGCGGCTTCCATACTTGCAAAAGTAAGCCGTGACAGATATATGATAGAACTTGCCGAACAATACCCTCAGTATTGTTTTGACAAGCATAAAGGCTACGGTACAAAACTTCACTATGAAATGCTTTTGAAGTATGGGCCGTCTCCCGTCCACAGAATGTCGTTCCTGAAAAAACTTTTTAATGATGAAAATAAATAAAAATGAGATCGGCCGTCTGGGAGAAACATTTACCTCCTGTTATCTTGAAAAAAACGGCTATAAGATACTTAAAAGAAATTTTAGAGTAAAAGGCGGAGAAATTGATATTATTTCCGAAAAAGATGGGATAATCGCTTTCACGGAAGTTAAAACAAGAGCGCCTGATCCTTTGGTAAATGGCCTTGAAGCTATAACTCCGTCAAAAAGAAAATTGATAATAAAAACGTCCGAGCAGTATTCGATCAGGTATCCGCACGATGACCAGCCTCGGTTCGATGCGGCTTGTGTGACGGTTTTAAACGGTAAAGTCATTGATTTTCAATATATTGAAAACGCTTTTGACGCAAGCGAATAATGTAATTTTTTGTAAAGGACTGTAAGCATATGTATTACAAAAGCACAAGAAACAGTAATGTAAGAATAACTTCTGCGGAAGCGATCGTTAAGGGCATATCGGATGACGGAGGTCTTTTTGTTCCTTCGGATATCCCGTCAATAAGTATGGAAGAAATAGTAAAACTTGGTGATATGAGCTATTCCGAAAGAGCCGCTTGTATTTTTGCCAAGTACCTTACCGATTTTACCGATGCCGAAATAAGATATTGCACCGATAATGCATATAATGACAAGAAATTTGCTACAGAAAATATTTCTGAAATTTCTCATTTGTTTGACGGCACATATATCCTTGAACTGTGGCATGGCCCTACCTGTGCTTTCAAGGATATGGCTTTACAGATACTTCCGTATCTGCTCACAACGTCGGCAAAAAAAATAAATATCGACAAGAAAATAGTAATTCTGGTAGCTACTTCCGGCGATACCGGCAAAGCTGCTCTTGAGGGATTTGCAGATGTTCCTGGCACACAGATAATGGTGTTTTATCCTGAGGACGGCGTAAGCCCTATGCAAAAGCGTCAGATGACTACACAAAGCGGCGGTAACGTTACCGTATGTGCTGTTAAAGGTAATTTTGACGATTGCCAGAACGGAGTAAAAGCAATATTTACCGATGAAAAGGTCAAGGCTTTGCTTGATTCTAAGGGACTTATGTTTTCCAGTGCCAATTCTATAAACTGGGGACGTCTTGCGCCGCAGATAATATACTATATTTCCGCTTACTCCACACTTGTAAAGGACGGGGAAATAAAAGCGGGAGACAAAGTGAATATCGTTGTTCCTACCGGAAATTTCGGCAATATCCTTGCGGCATATTATGCTAAGCATATGGGTATACCTGTGAATAAGCTTATTTGTGCATCAAATTCAAATAAGGTACTTACTGATTTCATCAAAACAGGAATTTATGACAGAAACAGAGAATTCTATACAACTATTTCTCCGTCTATGGATATACTTATATCCAGCAATCTGGAACGGCTGCTTTATATCATGTGCGGTGAAAATGATGCCGTTATACGCGATTGGTTCGGCTCTCTCAGCAAAAACGGAAGATACGAAGTCACTGATGATATAAAGGCCAAGCTTTCCGAGGAGTTTGCCGCAGGTTTCTGTAATGACGAGGAGACTAAATCTACTATAAAGAAGATCTATGATAAGTATTCTTACACATTGGATACACATTCTGCGGTAGCCGTAAAAGTATATGAAGATTACCGCCGTGAAACAGGAGATAATACAAGAACGATCATAGCTTCAACGGCAAGTCCTTATAAATTCAGCGCCAGTGTTCTTGAAGCCGTTGAAGGCAAGGTGCCTGAGATCGATGAATTTGATATGGTCGACAGACTTGCCGAGCTTTCCGGATATGAAATACCTCAGGCTCTTGCTTCTCTTAAAACAAAGGAGATCAGATTTAAAGATACGATTACCAAGGAAGATCAGAAGGACTATGTTCTTGGTAAACTTTCAGTTTAATGAGGTATACCGATGGCTTTATTCACTATAGCCGACCTTCATCTGTCACTGGCTATCAATAAACCTATGGATATCTTTAACGGTTGGGAAAACCACGTTGAAAGACTTTATGAGAATTGGGAAAAAACCGTTTCGGAAGAAGACGTGGTCGTTGTTCCGGGAGATATCTCGTGGGGTATCGATCTTAATGAAGCAAAAGCTGATTTTGATTTTATCAATTCTCTTAAAGGGACAAAGATAATTTCAAAGGGCAACCATGATTATTGGTGGTCAACTATGTCGAAACTTAACTCTTTTCTGGAAGAAAACCGGTTCGATACGATCAGGATACTTCATAATAATCATTATAGATATGAAGGATACGGTATATGCGGAACAAGAGGCTGGATAAATGAAACGGCAGTTCCCGCAGATGCAAAAGTCCTTGCAAGAGAAGCCGGAAGGCTGGAAACATCAATACTTTCGGCTTTGAATGAAAATCTTGAACCTATAGTTTTTCTGCATTATCCTCCTATTTACGGAGATGAGTACAATTACGAAATATTGAATATTATGTATAAGTATAATATAAAAAAATGTTATTATGGACATCTTCATGGAAAATCTCATAAATATGCGATATGCGGAGAACGGGACGGCATAGATTTCAGATTGATATCAGGAGATTTTGTACAATTTTGCCCTGTCAGAATATTATAAATTGTGCGATATGGCGAAAAATGGTTTTATCTATAGTAATTTTTTTCTTTATATGGTATAATTATAAATATGTTTTTTATAAAAATGGAGGACGTTTAAAATGAGTTTAGTTTCAACAAATAAAATTGATAACACAAAGTATGAACTTGTGATCAAGGCTGATGCTGATGCTTTTGAAAAGGCTATTCAGGAAACTTATCTGAGATCCCGCAACAGGATCAATATAAATGGTTTCAGAAAAGGAAAAGCACCAAGAAAGATGATCGAACAGCTTTACGGAGAAAATGTTTTTTATGAGGACGCAGTAAACGCTCTTGTCAATACAGAAGTTGCTCCTGCTATTGAGGAAACGGATTATGAACTTATCGCAAATCCGGACATAAATGTTACTTCTATCAATAAGGACGACGGCGTAACATTTAATGTAGTTATCACAGTCAAGCCGGAAGTTGAAATTTCCGATTATAAGGGTATAGAAATTGAAAAAACTGTCAATGATGTAACTGATGAAGATATTGACAGGCAGATACAGGCTCTCAGAGAAAGAAACGGCAGACTTGTTACCGTTGAAGACAGACCTGCGGAAAACGGCGATGTAGCCGTTATAGACTTTGAAGGTTTCAAAGACGGCGTTGCTTTTGAAGGCGGAAAGGATTTCAACTATGAACTCGCTCTTGGTTCGGGTACTTTCATTCCCGGATTTGAAGAGCAGATCGTAGGCAAGAAAACAGGCGAGGAATTTACAATAAATGTTACTTTCCCTGAAAATTATCAGATGAAGGAACTTGCCGGTCAGCCCTGCGAATTCAAGATAAAACTCAATGAAATAAAAACAAAGGAACTGCCGGACCTTGATGATGAGTTTGTAAAGGACGCTACCGAGTTCGATACACTTGATGAACTTAAAAAGGACATGAGAACAAAGCTTGAAGAACATGCTGCACAGCACGCTGAAGCAGAAGCTGAAAATAAGCTTTTTGAAACACTTATCGAAAAGCTCGACGCCGACATTCCTCAGGTAATGTTTGAAAACAAGATAGATGAAATGGTAAGAGACTTTGAAGCTCGCCTTTCTCAGCAGGGACTTAATATGGAAACATACCTTTCATATACAAATATGGATATGGATGCGTTCCGCAAGAATTTTGAGGAACAGGCTCAGAAACAGGTAAAAGTAAGACTTGCACTTGAAAAAATAGCTGATCTGGAAAATATTGAGGTTACCGATGAACAGGCAGAAGCTGAGATCAGCAAGATGGCTGAACAATATAAGATGCCCGTTGAAAGAGTCAGATCTTTGGTAGGCTTAAAGGCAGTAAAGAATGACCTCAGAGTAGCGGAAGCAAGCAAGATCGTAAAAGATTCAGCTAAAATAACCGGCTGATAAAATATTTAAGTACTGCAAACCATCTTTCCGCAGAAGGATGGTTTGTATAGCATTGATGAATTTCTGCGGAGAAGTGAGGTTTTTATGAGTATAAGTATTCCTTATGTTGTCAAACAAACAGGCAGGGGAGAGCGTTCATACGACATTTTCTCTATGCTTCTTGAGGACAGAATTATTATGCTTTATGAAGATGTCAACGATGCTTCTGCAAGTCTTGTCGTATCACAGCTCCTTTATCTGGAAAGTCAGGATCCGGAGAAAGACATTAGCCTTTATATAAACAGTCCCGGTGGATCCGTTACTGCCGGAATGGCAATATATGATACGATGCAGTATATAAAATGCGATGTGTCGACCATATGTGTTGGACTTGCAGCCTCAATGGGAGCTTTTCTGCTTTCTTCAGGCGCTAAAGGAAAAAGGCTTGCCCTTCCTAATTCGGAAATAATGATACATCAGCCGCTTATTTCGGGAGGCCTTTCCGGTCAGTGTACTGATATAAAGATACGTGCCGAGCATCTTGTCAGAACAAGGGAAAACCTTAACAGGATACTTGCTCAGAATACCGGGAAACCTATTGAAGTCATCAGGGAAGACACAGAACGCGACAATTTTATGAGTGCGGCTGAAGCTGCCGAATACGGTCTGGTCGATAAGGTTATTTTTAATAGATAAGTCTGGAGTTTGATATAATGACCGGAAATGATGGAATGAAACGATGCGGATTTTGCGGAAAACCGGAAAACAGAGTACAGAATATATTTTCTGCCGGTAACTGCAATATTTGTGACGAATGTGTTATTTATTGTTACGAAATGCTTGCAAAACATAATTTGGTTTATGGAAGCGTTAAACATCTCAATAACAAAAATAATCCTCCTCGTCAGTTGAAGATAAAAAAGCCTTCTGAGATAAAAAAAGTTCTTGACGAATATGTTATTGGTCAGGAAGAGGCAAAAACTGCTTTGTCTGTAGCGGTTTATAATCACTACAAACGCATATTGACTCAGGTAGACACGGATGATGTGGAGCTTCAGAAAAGCAATATAATCCTTGTCGGTCCTACAGGAGTCGGAAAGACCATACTTGCACAGACTCTTGCAAAAACATTGGATGTACCTTTTGCAATTGCAGATGCTACTACTCTTACGGAAGCCGGATATGTAGGAGATGACGTGGAAAATGTTCTGGTAAGACTGCTTCAGGCGGCAGACTTTAATGTAGAAGAAGCAGAACGCGGTATTATTTATATTGATGAGATCGATAAAATTGCCAGAAAATCGGAAAATACGTCAATAACAAGAGATGTAAGCGGCGAAGGTGTGCAGCAGGCTCTTCTGAAGATAGTTGAAGGAACGGTTTCAAATGTTCCTCCGCAGGGCGGAAGAAAACATCCTAATCAGGAATTCATACACATTGATACTAAAAACATACTGTTCATATGCGGCGGAGCTTTTGACGGCCTTGACAAGGTAATAATGAAACGTACCGAATCATCGTCACTTGGATTTGGCGCTGACATAAAAACAAAGTCCGAAAAATCTAAAGGCATCTACAAGGAAGTAATTCATCAGGATTTCGTAAAGTACGGAATGGTCCCCGAATTTGTCGGAAGAATGCCGGTAATCGCAGTCCTTGATGAACTTGATGAGGATTCTTTGGTTGAAATACTTGTTAAGCCTAAAAATTCACTGGTAAAACAGTATAAAAAACTTTTTGAACTTGATGGCATAGAACTTGAGTTTGAAAATGACGCTTTGCGTGCAATAGCTAAAAAAGCTATTGAACAGAATACCGGAGCAAGGGGTCTTCGTTCGATCGTTGAAAAAATTCTTCAGAAATATATGTTTGAACTTCCTTCAAGTTCAGATGTATGCGGTCTGACGGTAACTAAAGATTGTGTTTCGGGAGATTCTGAACCCATTGTAAGAAAAGGCAAGAAAAAAATGGTCAAAAAATGATTTTTGTCATATGTATGATCGGATCAAAAAATACGCTTTTTATTTAAAGAGCGTATTTTTGTTTTGGAAAACATTTCAGTAAATGGTCGTTTATACAGATTTTTAACGTTTATTATAAACAAATTTACTTTCTTAAATTGTTACTTGCAAAATCTTAGCTTTTAATATATAATATAAGTGTGTATTATATTATTCAGATCGGACGCTGCCCGATCGGGAGGTTTGTATGAAAACAAAAATTGAAGATATAACGATTCCGGCTCTCGCAATAAGAGGCCTTGTGGTCTTCCCAAATGTGGTCGTCCACTTTGATGTTGCGCGTGAGATATCGGAAACAGCACTGAAAGCTGCAATGAGCGATAATAAGCTTATTTTCCTGACGGCACAAAAAGACGATCAGGTAGATGAACCCGATATCCGCGATCTTTACCGCGTCGGAGTTGTTGCGGAAATAAGACAGATGCTAAAAGGTTCGGACAATATCCTAAGAGTGCTTGTTGAAGGTAAGTACAGGGCAAAACTTATGGATATCTGTCAGTATGAACCTTATCTTGTAGCCAAAGTGCGGGCGTATCCTGAGGTAAAAAGGATACGAAGCGATGAGGTAGAGGTAGAAGCTGTTATGAGGTCAATAAAGCAGGCGTTCTATCAATATTCCTCTGTTATGCCAAGAATGCCAAAGGAATTGATATCATCAATAATGAATGAATCCGATCCGTTTAAGCTTTTTGACGAGATAGTGTTCAATATTCCCCTTGCTGTGGACGATAAAGAAATGCTCCTTGAAGAAAGTCATATCATTGCCCGTCTTGGAATGCTTTTGGCAATGATATCCAGAGAAGTGGAAGTGCTTGATATAGAGCGAAATATTCAGGAACGGGTAAGGCAGCAGCTTGACAGCAATCAGCGTGAATATTACCTTAGAGCACAGATGAAAGCTATTGCAAATCAGCTCGGTGAAGATGATGATTATCAGGAAGAAGTCGATGAATATTCCGAAAAAATACAGGCGCTCGATATTGATGACGAATCAAAGGAAAAACTTCTTAAAGAGGCGGACAGACTTAATAAAATGGCTCCGTCCTCACAGGATGCTTTTGTTATAAGAAATTATCTTGATAATGTTCTTGAGCTTCCTTGGAATACTTCAACAAAAGATGACAACGATGTTGGAAAAGTAAAGGAAGTACTTGACAAAGATCATTATGGCCTTGATAAAGTTAAAGAACGGATACTTGAAAATATCGCCGTCAGGGAACTTAAACCTGATATAAAAGGTCAGATCATATGCCTTGTGGGTCCTCCCGGAATAGGTAAAACTTCTATAGGAAAATCTATTGCAAGGGCCATGGGAAGAAAATATCAGCGCATTTCGCTTGGCGGTATCAGAGATGAATCAGATATCAGAGGTCATAGAAAAACATATGTCGGAGCAATGCCGGGGCGTATCATAAATGCACTGAAGCTTGCAGGAAGCAAAAATCCTCTTATCCTGCTTGATGAAATAGATAAACTGACGCATGATATGCGGGGAGACCCTTCTTCGGCTTTGCTTGAAGTGCTTGATTCTGAACAGAACAGTGCTTTTCGCGACCATTACATTGAAGTTCCCTTTGATCTCAGTAATGTGCTTTTTGTGACTACGGCTAATACTACTCAGACAATTGACCCTCCGCTGCTTGATCGTATGGACGTTATTGAACTTACCAGCTATACAAGAGAAGAAAAGTTCCATATAGCAAAAGAACATCTTGTTCCAAAACAGCTTAAAGCAAATGGTTTAAAGTCTGCTATGCTGAAAATAAGTGACGAAGCATTATACGTTCTTATTGATAATTACACCAGAGAAGCAGGAGTACGTACATTGGAGAGATCTATTGCAAGCATATGCAGAAAAGCCGCTAAGATCATCGTCAGCGGGGATAAAAGATCTGTACGGGTAACGTCCAATAATATTGAAAAGTTTATGGGAGCTAAAAAATACCTTGACGATGACCTGCCGTCCAAAAATGAAATAGGTATCGTAAACGGTCTGGCATGGACTTCCGTAGGCGGTGTGATAATGCCTCTTGAGGCTTCGGTCTTTGACGGCAAAGGAATTATCGAAACTACCGGTTCTCTCGGAGATGTAATGAAGGAAAGTGCCAAAATAGCGGTCAGCTATGTAAGGAGCGTGGCTGATAAATACGGCATTTCCGGAGATTTTTACAAAGAAAAGGATATCCATATACATGCTCCTGAAGGAGCGACGCCAAAAGACGGTCCTTCAGCCGGAGTTACAATGACTACAGCTTTGGTATCTGCTCTTGCCAATATTCCCGTAAAACATGATGTGGCTATGACCGGTGAGATCACACTGCATGGCAAAGTTCTTCCTATAGGAGGACTCAGGGAAAAAACAATGGCTGCATACAAGGCAGGAATGAAAACAGTAATAATTCCTGCCGGAAATAAAGGCGATCTTGACGAGGTTGACAATGTAGTTAAGGATAACATTCAATTTGTTTATGCAGAACAGATATCCGACGTTCTTGATGTGGCTCTTGAAAAAAAAGAACCTCGTTACATAAAGTCTAAACGCCGTGATGATATCTCCGAAAGACAGATTGTGCGTTCGTAAAACATTTGGGACTATGCTGATAATATCGGCATAGTCCTTTTATTATGTTCCGGATCTGTTCAAGAATATTTCTGAATAATTGTAATAAATCCCATAAAAAAAGGCAGACTATACATAAAAAGAACAGGAGTGATCTACAGATGAGATCAAAAAATGCTGCTATAGCGGCAATTACTTTATGCGGAACGGCTGCTGCGGCTCTTCTTGCCGCTCCTGCAATTGTTCTGGATACCGTACCTACCGCTACTTTGGTAAATGTTGAACAGATAGAACACGAAGACAGTATATCGCTTTCAGGAACAATAATCAGAAATCTTATTGACAGATCTGTCTGCGTTCAGTTATATGTTCCGGAGCAGAACATAAGCAGCATAAAATTAGGGCAGCCTGCTGAGATAACGGGAGAAGCATTTCCGGAAGTAACGTATAATGGTACGGTAAATAAAATTTCCGATGTTGCTACAAAGCTCCAGTCGGGAAGTATACAGAAAACCGTTATAGAAGTGACTGTCGGTATAACGGAGCCGGACGAGATACTGAAACATGGATATACTGCTTCCGTAAAATTACGTACATCCGGACCTTCTGTTATGACTATACTGCCTTATGAAGCGGTGGAACAGGACGACAACGGAGAATTTGTTTATTTTATGAAGAACGGCAGAGTTTATAAACGATATATTGAAACAGGCAGAGAGCTAAGCGATGGAATAGAACTCAAAACCGTTATGGCAGAAGATGAAAGGATAATAACTTTAGACAGGTCAACTGAAAATGGTTCAGCCGTAAAATTGGATGAATAAGGAGAGTAAGTACATGAGCGGGATATTCCATATGATCTCAAGATGTCTTTTTCATAATAAGCTGAGGTCTGTTCTGACAATAACCGGTATTGCTGTTGGAGTAACGGCGGTTATAGTGGTTTCTGAAATAGGTGAAATTGGTAAAAGATCTATAAATAATGAATTATCCGGAATGGGCATGGACAGCCTTGTCGTATCCGTACAATCCGGTCATTCCTGTAAACTTACGGAAAAGGAGCTTGATAAGATAAGGTCAATAGATTCCGTAGACAACGCCATGCCTCTTATGAATATGATAACGGATGGAGAAATAAAAAATTCCCATATTACATGTATGACGTGGGGAGTAAATGAAGATGCGGATAATGTAATAGATCTGGAAGTTCTGCACGGACGTCTGCTTAATAGGGGAGACATAGCCGAAAAAAGCAGAGTATGCGTTATTGATGAAGCTATAGCACTGGAAAAATATAAGCGAAGCAACATCGTAGGCAAGAAGATCACGCTTTCAATATACGGTGATCCGGTAGAACTTGAAATAGTAGGCGTAGTTAAAAACGGTGTCAATACTCTTCAGAATATGCTTGGAGGATTTATACCGGATTTTGTTTATATTCCTTATTCTGTTATGCAGGAGTATTCTGCACGGGATAACTTCGATCAGATAACCGTGAGACTTCAGGATAACGCTGCAAGCGAATATACGGCGGATAAAGTAAAACAAGTTCTGTCACACGGTCCGGACGAATATGGCTATTCGGTAGACGACCTCGTAAGCCGGAAAGAGAAAATGAACAACGTTGTTTCTATAGCCGCATCAGCTCTTTCGGCTGTTGCAGGGATAAGTCTGCTCGTATCAGGCATATCAACAATGACCGTTATGCTGGTATCGGTAAATGAGAGGACAAGGGAAATAGGGATAAAAAAATCTATAGGCGCGGGCAGAACAGCTATATTGTCTGAGTTTTTATTCGGGGCAGCGGCAATAACATTTATAGGAAGCGTTATAGGGATATTTTTGGGAATTACAATATCGGTATTTATCAGTCTGATCATCAATACGGAAATATTTATAAACTGGAGATCTTGCGGTATACTTCTTTTGATATCAGTGCTTACGGGAGTATGCTTTGGAACATATCCGGCATATAAAGCAGCCTCTCTGAAACCCATAGACGCTTTAAGGTATGAATAGTTAAAACCGCCTGCTGTTAAATGCGAATGCTTTACAGCAGGCGGCAATATTATGTGCTAATTTTTGGGATTTTTTGTGTTTTTTATATTTGCCAAAGGAGAAGCGTCCATAGCGTCTTTTATTGATTCATTTGAAATGTGGGTATATATCTCTGTAGTTGCAATACTTTTATGTCCAAGTATATCTTTAAGCACAAGAGTATCAACTTTACCGTGCTGATACATAAGCGTTGCCGCCGTATGACGAAGCTTGTGCGTTGAATATCCTTGATTGTCCAGACCGCTGTCTTTAAGAGCATTTTCAACGATCTGCTCGACGCGTCTGTTTGTTATCCTTGTTCCTCTTTTGCTTAGGAAAAGCGCATTAGGTTCGCTCTGAGAGACCGGCCGCTCGTTCAGGTATTGTACGACCGCAGATGCACAGGCGTCATTTATATGTATTATCCGTTCTTTGTTTCCTTTTCCCAGAAGTCTTAATGAACGCTCATTAAGGTCAATGTCCTGCAAATTAATGCCTACCAGTTCACTGAGACGCATACCGCAATTTATAAATAATGTTACGATACAGTAATCTCTGTAATAATACGGATCTTCATCATTCATATTATTCAGAAGCTTTATGCTGTCATCGAGAGTAAGATATTTTGGAAGATGTTCGTGCATTTTAGGGTAATCAACGTCTTTTGTAGGATCGTTCGGAATGAGGTCAAGGTCTTTGTAAAGACATTTATAGAATACTCTAAGCGAAGCCAGTTTTCGATGACGCGTTTTAGCTGTATTATTCCTTTCTGTAGCTACATAGCTGAGATAGTTGAGTATATCAAGTTTTGAAACGCTGCTGACGTATTCTATCGGGAGATCGGTTATTGATATTTCGTTCATAGAAGTACCGTCAGGTACGCCTATCTTTGTAAGTTTGATATATCTTAAAAACAGTCTCAAGTCTATGTAATATGATTCAAGAGTCCTTTCGGATTTGATCTTTACTACTCTTTGATATGTAAAGAATTCGTTAAGATACGGCGGACATTCTTTCGGATCGATCTTTCCGTATGCCATAGCACCCTCCATTATCAGTGTTGATATAAACAGAATATATATATTTATTGTAAACCTTAACTTTTTTTTTGTCAAGGTATAGAATTATAAAAAAAGATGTGTTATAATAGTAATATACACTGTGTAATGCGCAGTATGAAACATCATGTTACAGGAGTTGATAAATTTGGCAGTTAAATTTGATCGTAAAAAAATAGGCGACGGCATACATTTTACGACTCTTATCAATGAAAGACAGAAAACCAATACTGTTATGATCCATCTTTTAACGCCTCTTTCCGCAGAAACAGCCTCGGTGAATGCTGTTATACCCTATATTCTTTGCGGAAGCAGTAAAGAATATCCTACATTGACCGTATTGAACAAGAAGCTTGCGGAACTTTACGGAGCGGTCATTAAAGGCTCGGTTTCAAAATTGGGCGACACTCAGGTGCTTTCGCTTATGGCAGGCTGCATTAACAACAAATATACCTTCAGCGGTGAACAAATAACCGAAGAAATGACCGGAATACTTGCCGGCTGCCTTACTGCACCCAATATCGTTGGGAACGGTTTTGAAACAAAGGATTTTGAACTGAAAAAACAGGAACTTCTTGACGACATAGATGCAGAGATAAACGAAAAACGCTCTTATGCCTTCAAAAGAGCAAATATGAATATATTCCGCAGCGAACCTGCTGCCGTTTCTGTAAAGGGAAACAGAGAATATGCCGAAAAACTGACCGCAGCATCGGCGTATGAACAATACAAGAAACTGCTTGCAGCGGCGCAGATAGAAGTTTTCTTTGTAGGAGCAGGAAATTCCGCGAACAACTGTATGAACATACTTGCGGAAACATTTTCAAAGATCGACAGACATTACGAGGGCGACAATCATTCCTATATGTCACCTGTAAAAAGCGATGTTTGCAGAGTCACGGAAGCGTATGATGTTGCACAAAGCAAAATGGTCATGGCTTTCAAGACCGAATATGATAACATTGTATCAATAAAACTTATGAATGCTATATTCGGCGCAACGCCTATTTCAAAGCTATTTATGAATGTACGTGAAAAGCTCAGTCTTTGTTATTACTGTTCTTCCGGATTAAACGATAAAAAGGGTGTGCTTTATGTTGACAGCGGCGTTGAGCATACAAACGTTGGAAAAGCCGAGGCAGAGATATTAAATCAGCTTGAAGCTATGAAATGCGGCGATTTTACTGATGACGAAATGGAGAATGCACGCCGCGCTTTGATAAATTCCTGGAAAGGCGTGGAAGACGGTGCAAGGTCAATTGCAGATTGGTATTTTAATCAAAGCTATTCCGGAAGATCATGTTCTCCTGAAAAACAGATAGAAATGCTTATGAACGTTACCCGTAATGATGTAATCGAAGCGGCTCGTTCTTTAAAACTTGATACGGTATATGTTCTTACCGGAAAGGAGGCGGCTGAATAATGAAAAAGGAGATCGTTAAAAATGAGCGCACTGGTGAACAATACACATATATAAAACATCCTACCGGACTTGATATTTTTATATGGAAAATGGAAAATTATAATACTACTCATGCTCTTTTCGGAACAAAATACGGGTCTATAAATACGAAATTCAAAACCAAAAATGAACCTGATTTCATAACAGTCCCCAACGGAATTGCTCATTATCTTGAGCATAAGCTTTTTGAAAATGAAGATTGTGATGTTTTCAGCCTTTATGCAAAAACCGGAGCTTCTGCAAATGCGTATACTTCATTTGATAAGACATGCTATCTTTTCAGCTGTACGGACAATGTATACGATTCCTTGGAGATATTGTTGAATTTTGTTCAGACGCCTTATTTTACTGAAGAGACTGTACGCAAGGAACAAGGCATAATCGGTCAGGAGATACGAATGTATGATGATAACGCTGGTTGGAGAGTATTTTTCAATATGTTACAGGGAATGTACAAAAACCACCCCGTGAAGATAGATATCGCCGGAACGGTTGAAAGCATAGCTCAGATAAATGCCGACTTGCTGTATAAATGCTACTATACATTTTATAATCTGAATAATATGGTCCTGAGTATTGCCGGAAATGTTGATGAGGATAAGGTTCTTGAACTGTGTGATAAGCTCCTTAAAAATAATGATGATCCTGAACTTGAAACGGCTTTTGAGCCTGAACCGGATACGGTTTGCCGATCGGAAGTGACTCAGCAGCTTGAGATATCTATGCCTATGTTCAACATAGGATTTAAAGCAAGACCGGAAAACGGTATAGAAGCTGTACGTGCAGAAATAGAAACAAATTTTGTACTTTCTTTGCTTGCAGATGAAAGTTCTGAATTCTACAAAAAGCTTTATGATGACGGCTTGATAAATTCTTCATTTTCATCCGAAGTATTCAGAGGAGACGGCTATTTCTGTTCTATTTTCGGCGGTGAATCAAGAGAACCGCGGCTGGTGAGGGATAAACTTATAGAAGAAATAGAACGCTGTAAAATTGAAGGTCTTGATGAGGAAAGATTCAATATCATTAAAAGATCCTATTATGGCGCTCTTATACGGGATCTCAATGATGCTGAAGCTATTGCAACTACAATGATAAATGCAGGAATGGAAAAAGTATCGGCTTTTGACGTTATTGAAACGGTTGCAAACGTAACATTTGAGGACGTTGAAAAACGTCTGAAAAAACAGTTCAACACCGATAATGTCACGATATCGATCATTGAACCGATAGACGTTAAGGAGGAATTATCTTGAACAGTGCAGAATGGAATATGATCTCGTTTCCAAGGCTAAATATCGAGTTCCCTGTGTACAGCGATGCGTTTACAGTGTTCGGTATCACCATAAAATGGTACGGAATAATGATAATGCTTGGTCTGCTGTTTGCATTCATATACTGCTTCAGAAGAATGAAAAGCTTCGGCATAGATGATGACAGGGCAAACGATGTTGTTTTCTTTGGATTTATAGGAGCGGTTATCGGCGCAAGACTTTATTATGTTTTTATGAGCTGGGACAACTATAAAGATAACATATCATCTATATTTTCCATTCGTGACGGAGGTCTTGCAATATACGGCGGAATAATAGGCGCTGTTATTTTCGGGGCAGTCACTGCAAAAATAAGAAAAGTCCGGCTTACGCCGCTGCTTGATCTTGCGGGAATGGGATTTCTGATCGGTCAGGCTATAGGAAGATGGGGAAATTTCTTTAATCATGAATGTTTCGGCTGCAATACTGCTCTTCCTTGGGGAATGACGAGCCCTAAGATCCAAGCCGAATTGAGTGCAAATGCGTATCGTATATCCGAGCTTACCGGGGTAACGGTAGATCCGGCGCTTCCTGTCCACCCGTGCTTTTTGTATGAGTCTTTATGGTGCGCGCTTGGATTTATATTGCTTCATCTGTATTCAAAGCATCGTAAATTTGACGGTGAATTGTTCCTTATGTACATTGGCTGGTACGGCTTGGGAAGAATGTTTATAGAAGGACTGCGCACAGACAGCCTTATGGCAGGACACCTCAGGATATCACAGATAGTTGCAGGCGTTTGTGTGATAATTTCCATAGTTTCAATATTTTCAATGAGACACAAGATAAAAATGGACGGGGAATATGTTTTCTACAAGGATACGGAAGAATCCAAAGAACTTATTGCTCAAACGGAAAAAAAATATAGAGAGGCAGAAGAAAAAAGGGCTGCAAAGAAAGCGGAAAAGCATAACAAAGATGCCGAACTTAGTCCGGAAGACAGACTTACAGATGATGAAAATGACGAAAATTCAGAGACTGTAAAAGAAAATGATACCGAAGAAAACAGCATTACGGAAAAGGAGGATATTGAAAATGGCACAAATAATTGACGGCAAAGCGGTTTCCGCAAAGGTAAAGGAAAGAGTACGCCGGGAAACGGAAGAACTAAAAAAACAAGGCATAGAGATAGGTCTTGCCGTGGTGATCGTAGGAGATAATTCTTCTTCAAGGGTGTATGTCAACAATAAGAAAAAAGCCTGTGAAGAAGTTGGTTTCAGATCTTATGAATATGCTCTTCCGGAAGAAACTTCCGAGGAAGAACTGCTTTCT
>CANRJZ010000007.1 GCA_947631055.1 uncultured Clostridia bacterium
CATGAACCTGCTTATCCTTGCATATGAAAAGCCGGTGACGATAGGCGAACTTTCACAGGCGATAGGTATTCCTGCACCATACGTTGAGCCTGTAATTGACCGCCTTGTAAACGGTGAACTTATGAAAAGGACAGGGAACAAAGTTTACACCGATCTTATTATTTATTCAAAAGAGGACAGGGAGGCTACCTATGAACTTGAACGCAGGTATGCCTATGAAAATTACAAAGCTGTATGGGAATTAATGCAAATGGGTTTTGAGGAACTTGCCGGACAGGAATTTTACAAGATCCAGAACGAACGTCAGAAAACAAAGCTTATGGCATATTTTGCGGTAAGAACTATCGAACACGCTCCCCGTCATGTGAGGAACGAACTTACAAATGAGTTTGAAAAAAACAGTTGGGAAAGCTATCCCGACCGTCCAAACGGCGGAAAATGGTTTGCTATGGGCAATCGTGTCACTGAGCAGGAGAAGCGCCATTGGGGCAGCAAATATTCCGTAAACGGCGAATATGGTACGAGACAAGGCTCTGTCGGTATTTACGAATACGGAACTATTCTTCACGAAATGAATATAGATATGGAAAACGGTATTTTGCGCCCGCTGTTTTATGCTGCTGTAAATGGCAATTTCGATATGGATATTATCAGCAAGCGGGCTCTTGACCAACTGGACAGCCTTATCGAAAAGGGATATTTTATCCGCGAAAACGGTGTTCTGAAGCCTGATATTCCCGTTATTTCCGAAAAAGACCGTTGCGAAAGTCTTTACGAGCTTTCAGATCGCCATGCAAAGATAATAGCAGAGCATTTCCATGATATGTATATGGACATTTACAAGGACAGAGCGGTGAAGACACCTTCACATCTTGACAGCGTTCCCGGATTTTTAAAATATTTGCAAAGATGCTGTTCTATCGGTATGATGATAATAATGAACGCCAAGGAAAACGGTTTGTTCCTGAATGGTATTGATTATCCAACGCCGACTGCATTTATTTCCGTGCAAGAATAAAAACATAAAAAGGCGCAGGGTGTTTTCCTGCGCCTTTGTTTTATTCTGTTTCCGCCGTTCCGCCGGAATAAAGAGCCGCCTCAAGTCCGCCCGTGTGCGGAGTAAAAATATCAATGGCACGGCAGTTGTTTTTTATAACAACGTTCCGGCAGTTTCCTCCGTATTCGCCGTCAAGGGTCCACGGAAGATCGTCATCAGAATGAAATCCCACCTGTTTTGTTTTGAACGAGACAAAATATTTTGAATCTATCTCTCGTCTTAAAAAGGCGTTTATCGTCTGCTGGAATTCGGACAGGCTTTTCGGAGTTTTTATAAGCACAACTTCAAATACGCCGTCGTCAAGCTTTACTTCCGTTCCGCTCAATCCTTTGAACCCGCCTACGGAAGTGGAATTTGACGTCATTCCGAAAATGAAATCATCTTCAATGACTTCACTGCCGTTTGTTATCCGGACATGATAGGATTTTGCCGTATTGAGACGCTTCATTCCTTCCATTATGTAAGCAAGGCTGCCGAACATATTCTTCATCTGCTGAGGAGTTTCGTAGCTCACATCAGTGAATGCGCCGAAAGCTGCAATATATGTAAAGTACTCATCATTGAAGGAGCCGATATCCACGCTGACCGGTTCGCCTTTGACTATCACTGAAGCAGCTTCGGGCATATCTTTCGGTATGCCTATGCTCGAAGCAAAATCGTTCATAGTTCCGGACGGGATATATCCGAGCGGTATCCTTTTCTCTGACTTCATAAGCGCTTTTATCGTTTCGTTAAGGGTGCCGTCTCCGCCGCTGCATACTACCGCGTCGAAATCTCCGCATCGGGATAATATCTTTTCGTATGCGTCATTTCTTGCCTGAGTGGGGTGTACGGTCACTTCATAGCCGCTTTTGGTGAAAACATCTACTATCTCCAGAAGATGCTGACGTATCAGTCCCTTTCCGGAATGTGGATTAAAAGCAAACAGCATTTTTTTCATAAAAGATTACAGCCTTTCTGGATAACTTTTTAAAATACATTATAGCAAATTAATTTTAATTTTTCAATATTACCGAGAATATTTTCATTTTATTTTAACATAATTTTTGATTTTAGCGGATATACGAAAAAATTTTAAGAAACTATTGTAATATCTGCAAAAATATACTATAATTGAATAAATATCAGTAATAGCTTATCCTGCTGATAAAATTATCCAAGAGGTGTTATTATGAAACTTAAAAAGATAGCCGCTGTGCTGCTGACGGCACTTATTTGCGTTCTGACAGTCCCGGTGAATGCATTTGCAGCTGAAAAAAAGAGCGTAAAGCTCAATAAGACATCAATAACAATGACTGTAGGAAGTACATACACGCTTAAAAGGACAGTTACCGGTTTCAAGACCGGCACTCTTCTGTGGAAAAGCTCCGACTCTTCGGTCGCTTCCGTATCCAAGGGAAAGATAACTGCCAAAAAAGCCGGAACAGCAGTGATATCGCTGACATTGAAGGGAACTGAATATAAGGCGGAATGTAAAGTTACCGTCAAGAAAAAAAGCGATAGATCATCAAATAGCAATGCGACAAGCCAATTTAAAAACGCTCAGGATCTTGTTGATAAGATCACCGTAGGCTGGAATCTCGGAAACACTCTTGACAGCAGTAACTGTACATGGCTTTCAAACGATGTGGATTACGAGACAGGCTGGGGAAATGTAAAAACTACTAAGGCTATGATAGATACCGTCAAAAAAGCAGGATTCAACACGATACGTATCCCTGTTTCATGGGGAGACCATATGGACGCTTCCGGCAATATAAATAAGGCATGGATGGACAGAGTGCAGGAAATAGTTGATTATGCGTATGACAACGATATGTATATTATCCTGAACACGCATCATGATATGGGCTGGATAAAACTTACCGAAAAAGATAAAAAAACCGTTTCGGCTAAATTCAAAAATGTCTGGAAGCAGATAGCGGAACGTTTTAAGGATTATGATGAAAAACTTAGTTTTGAAGGTATGAACGAACCGCGTACAGAAGGTTCTTCTATGGAATGGTACGGCGGCACAGCCGACGAGCGCAAAGTCCTGAACGATCTTTACAAGATATTTGTAGATACCGTCCGTGCTTCCGGCGGAAACAACAAGACACGTTTCCTTATACTTACGCCGTACGGGGCAAACTCCGGTTATTCGGCAATGGCGGATCTTGATATCCCTGACGATGACAGGATAATAGTTTCCGTTCACGCATATCTGCCGTATAATATGGCGCTCAACCGCTATTCGGACGAAAAGAAACTTACCGACAGCGGTAAGCGTGAGATAGAAAATGCGTTTTCCAATATAGATAAAGTATTCCTGAGCAGGAATATACCGGTCATTATGGACGAATTCGGTTCTATAAACAAAAGCAATACTTCCGAACGTGTAAAACTGGTAAAATATTATCTCTCAACGGCTGAAAAGTACGGCGTTCCATGCTGCTGGTGGGATAACGGGACCATAAGCAGTCCGAAAGAAGGCGAGGGCTTTGCGCTTCTGAACAGACAGACCCTTAAATGGTATTATCCGACTATCGTAGATGCAATTATGGATACCGTAAAGTGATAAAAGCAAAAGATCGACCCCAAAAAGTCATAACGGCCTTTTGGGGTCAATTCATTTTATAAGTATGTTTGTTTCATATTATTCCGAGACGGCAGCCTTGAGCTGTTCGGTTTTATCGGTGCGTTCCCACGCTACGCCGAGATCTTCACGTCCCATATGACCGTAAGCGGCAAGCTGGCGGTACTGAGGCTTGCGAAGATCAAGATCCCTGATTATCGAAGCAGGACGGAAATCAAATACTTTTTCAACAGCCTTTGCAATAATTTCGTCGCTTACCTTACCGGTGCCGAATGTGTCCGCCATTATAGATACCGGATTAGCCACGCCTATGGCATATGCCAATTGGATCTCGCATTTATCCGCAAGACCGGCGGCAACAACGTTCTTGGCTGCATATCTTGCTGCGTAAGCGGCGCTGCGGTCCACCTTTGTAGGATCTTTGCCGCTGAATGCTCCGCCGCCGTGACGGGCATATCCGCCGTATGTGTCAACGATTATTTTTCTTCCCGTAAGGCCGCTGTCTCCCTGAGGACCGCCGATAACAAAACGTCCGGTAGGGTTCACAAAATATTTTGTTTCAACAAGGAGTTCGGCGGGAACTACCGTCTTTATCACTTTTTCAATTATGTCGTTTCTTATTTTGTCAAGAGGCACTTCCGACGCATGCTGGGAAGAAATTACTATGGAATCTATTCTTACAGGTTTTCCGTTGTCATATTCTACAGTGACCTGAGTCTTGCCGTCCGGACGAAGATATGGGATAACGCCTGTTTTTCTCACTTCTGTAAGCTTCTTGGCAAGCTTATGTGCAAGCGATATAGGCAGGGGCATAAGTTCCGGAGTTTCATTACATGCAAATCCAAACATCATTCCCTGATCTCCAGCACCGGTAACGCTGTCGCCGCTGCCTGCTTTATGCTCAAGCGAATCGTCTACGCCCATGGCAATATCCGAAGATTGTTCGTCTATTGACTGAAGGACCGAACAGGTATGGCCGTCAAAGCCGTATTTGGCGCGGTCATAACCTATATCTATAACTACCTGCCTTACGATTTTAGGGATATCTACATAACATTTTGTGGAGATCTCTCCCATACACATAACTATACCGGTCGTTGTCACCGTTTCGCAGGCAACGCGTCCGTCGGGATCTTTGGCAAGTATGGCGTCAAGTATGGCGTCCGATATCTGGTCGCATATTTTATCGGGATGACCTTCGGTCACCGATTCGGAAGTAAAGAGCATTCTGGACATTAGGATCACCTTTCTTTTGGTTTACATTAATTATTTTATAACAAAAAACAGCGCCGGATATATCCGAGCGCCGCAAGATCTAATCAGAAAAATCCTCATCTCTCGGATAAATCCGCAGGATTTGGCACCTTTTCTGATAAAGCACAGATAAGCGCTGTTACCATCAGGTTGCCGGGCTTCACAGGACCAGTTCCTCCGCCGCTCTTGATAAGGTTATTTAATTGCTACCGTATCAGTATAGCATATATGCATAAGTTTGTCAATAGCTGCATATGATTTTGTCCGATCATTTTTACAGCCTTGTCAATAAGGCGTTTGCGTACTTGACAAAACCGTTCAGATATTGTATAATCAAATCAATTACAATAACGAAAGGAGCAGCGACAGATGAAATGCCCGTTTTGCGGTTATGAAGATACAAAAGTGGTGGATTCCAGATCGGCTGACGGAAAAAAACGCCGCAGAAGAGAATGTACAAATTGCGGAAAGCGCTTTACTACATACGAATCCGTTGAAATGCCGGCGTTGCTCGTTCTGAAGCGCGATAACAGCGTTGAGCTTTTTGACCGCAGCAAGCTGATAAAGAGCATTTCTACAGCGGTCAAGAAACGCCCCGTATCGGCTGATGATATAAACAATATAGTTGATATCGTAGAAGGCTGTTATTCAAACGGCAATCAGATAACTTCCGCTGAGATAGGGGATATAGTTCTTGTCAGGCTGAAAGAGATAGATCAGGTCGCATATGTGCGCTTTGCTTCCGTCTATAAGGATTTCAATGACGTAGAAAGCTTTATCAAGGCGATCTCTGAGCTGAAGAGCGAAACGGAATAACATTAATGAAGGCGTATATTTTTTATAGTAACATAAAAAAGCAGACGGTTTTTCGTCTGCTTTTGCTGTTTTATGCGAACTGTCCGGAGTTTTATTGTTTTGCTTATATGCGCTTTTGTTTCACCAAAATACTATGTTTTCATAATATAAATTAACGCAGTGCTGCACGTAAGTTATCGCTTGTCAGGCGCTGGATTAATTATAATATGGAGCTGATATGATGAATTGTTTGACCTGCTTTCTCGGCGGTACGTCACCCGATGGATTCCGCACGTATTTCGGCAGTATGATAGCCGATACCGATTTTCATTCTTACATAATCAAAGGAGGCCCCGGAACGGGAAAGTCCTCACTTATGAAACGTCTTGCAGAAGCATTTCCCGATGACGACAAGGAAATATACTGCTGTTCGAGCGATCCGGATTCTCTGGACGCTGTAGTTTTTACGGAAAAGAAAGTAATACTTGTAGACGGGACACCGCCTCATGTTTTTGAACCCGAATATCCCGGAGCGGTGCAGCAGATACTTGATCTCGGCGCTTACTGGGATACTGGAAGACTTAAAAGATCAAAAGAACGTATAATTGATGCAAATTCCGCGTACAGCCAGCATCATATCAGGTGCAGACGTTATGTAAAGGCGCTTGCGTCGGTAGTAGGCGATACCTGCCACATAGGGAACTGTGCATTGAACGAAGAAAAACTTGACGGCTTTGTAAAACGTCTTTCAAAGAAGATACTTCCCAAAAAATCAGGCTCTGTCTGCGGAAGGAAGGAATTCCGCCAGCTTTCCGCATTGACTCCGAAAGGTTATCTTACAAACATACCTCAGGGATACGGTATTTATTTGCTGAACGATAGTTATTATGCCGGCTCGGATAAATTCCTGCGGAAATTTGCTGATGCCGCCGCAGAGAAAGGATATACCGTGAGCATAAGCGTGTGTACGCTTTTTGAGAACGAAAGTTTTGAGCATATGCTTATACCGGAGCTTAAAACAGCCTTTATTACCGCCGATCCGATAAACGACGTCTATACGGCTTCCAAGCAGCCGATAAATTTCAGAAGGTTCTACGATAAGAACACTCTCGCCGAAAAAAAGCTGAGGATAAAATTCAACGAATCGGCTGCAAGAAATCTGAGAGACGAAGCTGTACTTTCGCTTAAAAATGCAAAAACCGAACATGATGCTCTTGAAAGCTTGTATATTCCGGCAGTGGATTTTGACAGCGTTAATCGGCTTTGCTACACTCTTATTTCACAGATAAAGAGCCTTTCCGCTGAATAAATAGAAGAGCCGCCCCCTATGCAGACTCAGGAACGGCTTTCTAAACAAATCATATCCGGAAACGCGACTTCTTTTTAAAGTACGTCCGGAGCTGTGTGAAGTATTTACTTTAAACATTATATAACGCATATCCGAATATTGAAAATATGTACTGCACCCAGCTTATTTAATATTATACCATATTTTCTGAAAAAGTCAAGGGAAATTTTTGAAATTTTTGTTTATGCGTCATTCTGACCGCAAAAATGTCGATATCGGCAGAGCGAAAGGCGTATAAGCATTCCCATATTCCTTGTGAGAAAGGCAAAACTGCAATAATATAAAAATCCTGCAAGCATATTATCATGCTTGCAGGACCATGGAGCTATCTATCGGATTTGAACCGACGACCTCATCCTTACCAAGGATGTGCTCTACCAACTGAGCTAAGATAGCACCCAACAATTAAATATTATATATCTTTTTATTCTCATTGTCAAGCTTTTTTGAAAAAAATTTTTAAAAGTGAATAAATTTGCCCAAGCTGTTCCATAATTTTCCTGAAAGCATTAGAAAGGAATGGTAATATACTATGAAAAACAAAGGCCGTCAGATCGAACTTTCGGTAATTATCGGAATGGCATTGGCAGTATTCTGCGCAGGTTTCTGCGATTTTGCCGAAGAATACAGGGATATAACCGGATCTGTTTTCCGCTTGCATATACCTGCCAATTCCGACAGCATGGCGGATCAGTATATCAAGCTGAAAGTGCGCGATGCCGTCCTTGAAGAGACGGCGGATATCTTCAGCGGCAATTTATCCGCCGAAGAAGCCGCAGCGGCTGCGGAAAACGACCTTGACCGCATAAAGGGTATTGCTGAAAGAGTCCTCCGCGAAAATAACTGCCGACTTCCGGTGAAATGCGAAGTTACGGAAATGTTTTTTGACGACAGAGCATACGGATCAATTAATATGCCCGCCGGAAAATATCTGGCTCTTAGAATATCCATAGGCAGCGGAGAAGGGAAAAACTGGTGGTGCGTTATGTTCCCTCCGCTTTGTCTGCCCGCAGTAAGCAGCGTTGATGAAGCACTTGAGGAGTATGACGGCGTTTTTACCGAAGAAGAACTGGATATACTTCACGATCCGGAAAATTATGAATGTAAATTTTATTTTCTGGAACTTTTCCGCAAAGTAAAAGACAGTATATCAAACGGCGATGATACTGTGCTGTAAGCAAACCGCCTTTTTGAGCGGTAATGATCAAATTATTATAAATCACTAAAAAATTATGTATTTTTTTGTGTAGTAATTTTTTAAAATTCTCTTGTGGATTGCTGAGTTTTGTGGTATAATTTTTATGTATCCGGAGCGCGCGGCGGAAATTGTCATCTTCGGCCGCCCGTATTCGGAAAAGATTTTCTGATAGTTGGAGGTATTCACAATGGAAGGAACCGGATTTCTTAAAACGGTAAGAGTCGGAGGATTCGACAAAAAAGACGTACTTGCTTATGTTGATGAATTAAATACCAAGATCTACACACTGGAAGCAGAACTGGAAGAAAAGAAAGCTCTGCTTGAAGGCGCAGAAGGCGGCGGAAGCGTCGATAACAGCAAATATGAGGAGCTTCTGGCTTCCGATAAGGCAAAGATAAGCGAACTCCAGACAAGCAATGATTCCCTCAAGCTTCAGATGAAATCCCTTGAAGATGAGATCGCTCAGAAGGACAGCGAGATCGAAGCTCTCAAAGCCCAGAATTCCGAACTTGAAGATCAGCTCCAGGAAGCTAAGAATAAGGCTGCTTCAGCAACTACAGGCGAAAGCAGCGCCATGGATCTCAGTAATGTATTCCTTGAAGCACAGAAAACAGCTAATACTATTGTTACACAGGCTAAGGAAAATGCCCGCAAAATGGACGAAGACGCCAAGAAACTTGCTAATCAGGTCGTTGACGACGCTAACGGCAAGGCTTCTACGATCGTTAAGACCGCTGATGAAAGAGCGTCCAAGATACTCTCCGATGCCGAGGACAGAAGTTCCGTTATGCGTGCTGAGGCCGACAGGATAAGACAGCAAGTTACTGCCGAGATCGCAGAGATAGATGAAAATGTTGTTAAACTCAAAGAAGTTCTTGAGATGTTCTCCAGCGAAAGCATACTCAGACTTGATGAGGCTAAGTCGACTATCGACAGCGCACAGGCTTCTCTTAAAAAAGGTATCCCCGTAAAAGCGTCTGCTCCTAAACCGGCGGCAGCTCCGGCTCCAAAGGTTGAAGAAACAGTACAGGAACCGGTAAATAATGTCGAAGAACCGGAAGTTAAACAGGCTGCTAAGCCTGCCTTTGCCGGATTTGATATGAGCGAGCTTGAAAGCCTTACAAAGGCTGCCGAGGCAGAGGCTAATTCAGAGGATTACAGTGATCCGGTTGCAGGAAACATCTCACTTTCCGATATGTAAGTTATGGCAGGAGTGTACGATATAAACGTTTCCGAGCTCAGGAGCTTCTGCGGAAAACTCAGGGCAGGGGACAAAGTCTTGCTGACGGGTACGGTCTATACTGCCAGAGATGCAGCGCATAAACGCTTTGACGCACTTCTTGACAAAGGAGAACCGCTTCCTGTAGATATACGGGATGCCGTGATATATTATGCAGGTCCTACTCCGGCTCCGGAGGGAAAACCTATCGGTTCCTGCGGGCCTACTACTTCGGGAAGAATGGATAAGTTTGCTCCCAGACTCCTTGATAACGGTCTTTGCGGAATGATAGGCAAGGGCGAACGCAGTCAGGCGGTAAGAGATGCGGTCATACGGAACGGAGCTGTGTATTTCTGTGCAATAGGCGGAGCAGGGGCTCTGGCGGCAAGCTGCATCAAAAAATGTGAAGTTGTAGCATTTGATGACCTTGGCTGTGAGTCTGTAAAAAAACTTTACATAGAAAAGTTCCCTGTTACGGTCGCAGACGATTGCAGCGGAGGCGATATATTCAGCTCAGGAAGAGCCGAATATGCTGTTTGAATAATTTTTAAGGCAGGAAATTTATTTTCCTGCCTTTTAATTATGTTTAAATACTATAAATTAATACATTATTCAAATGATGTTAATTGTTAAAATTACTAAAAACTTCTTACAAATATTGATTTTATTTACAAAGAATCAAAATCTTATAGGAATTTTTTTAAAATTCCTTGACAAATCAGATATAAAAATGTATAATAAGTTAAAGCTTTATGCTTTATGGTCAAGGGTCAAGTAGCTTAAATTCCAGAGCGTTGTTTTTTTATAGGCAAAGGTGTCGGTGTGAGTCCGTCCTCAGGTCCAAATCCAAATATTATTATATTTTAAGCGAGGGAAATCAAAATGTACGAAGACAAGACATTAGTGTGCAAGGAATGCGGAAATGAGTTCGTATTCACTGCCGGTGAGCAGGAATTCTATGCTGAGAAAGGCTTTGTAAACGAGCCTCAGAGATGCAAGGCTTGCCGCGATGCAAGAAAGAACAGCGCAAAGGCTGAAAGAGAAATGTTTGAAGCGACCTGTGCTTCATGCGGCGGAGTTGCAAGAGTTCCGTTCAGACCCAGAGAAGACCGTCCTGTTTATTGCAGTGACTGCTTCGCTAAGATGAAGGCTGAAGGCTGATTTGTATTTGTAAAAAATGTGCGGGATCTGCATAATGCATATCCCGCATTTTATTTTATGTGAAAAATTTATTTTGCTGTCAGTTCAAAATACGCATTAAATATATTTCCGTCGTCAGGAATGATCTCCTCTTCTCCGATATAGAGCTTATTCCCCAGAATGTAGAGTACATCGGTAAATTCATTATTGCAGAAATCATTATATGCGCTTTTGTATTCTTCATAGGTAACTTCTTCACCGTTCACGGAAGCATATGTATTATAAAATTCGGTGTTCGGTGAATCGGCATACCATTCGGCGCTGAATAATTTTTTCAATGGTCCGTTTCCGGAAAACGATTCTGCTTTTTGCTCCCTTAACCAAACAGAATGTTGATATTTTGACCGGATAATAAATTCATCACCGTAATAAGAAAAATATGTATTTCCGTCACGGCAGAATCCTTTAAATTCAAATATTTCATTCCGATCATCCAAAGAATATACAGAACACGGCTGAAAGCCCTGACCGCCGTTTGATTTTATAACAAATATCTCCGGAGTTCCGTCGTAATTATAGTCTGTTATGCCGTAAGTGTAATCAAGCCAGCCGGTGCAAATATTTGTTCTAAGATAGGATAATCCAGATTTTACCTTGTTTAACAATAAATTGTCAGAAGTATTTTTTGAAACGGTTATCTCCTGACCGTTATTGAATTTATTTCTGAGCATTTCAAGACTTTCTTCATTATAATTTGCGCAAAGATCTATTTTTTCAAGTTTACTGCAATCCAGAAGCGGCGATACGTCATATTCAAACTCATCGTCTGAAGTATAAGAAAATTCTTTTAAATTTTCAAGTTTTCTGCAAAATGCCAGACTTGCGCATGAACCGTATATATTTATTTTTTCAAGACCCGTACAATCCGACAGTTCATAAAAATTGTATTCTTTCAGTGACGGCAACGGCTCAAAAGTAAACTCTTTCAGCGTCTTTTTATTTTCCAAAAAATAAAAGCCGCCATCGTAAACGGAAGAAGTCAGAGAAAAAGATTCCAGATCATTTAAATTCTTGATCTCCGGATATCCTGCATAGTAATCACTTGAAAAATGTGCAAGATCAATTTTTTTGACATTGGCGAAATTCGCAAGCCAGCTGAGATCATGAACAGATGATCTATCAAAACTGATTGAAGTTATGCTTTTATTTTCCGGAACATTTTCCGGCGCGCTGCAAACAAAATTCATAAATGACAGATCTTTCAGCGATGTCATTCCTTTTAAAAAGCCCAGATCCGTATAAGTTCCGTTTAACGAAAGTGCTTCAAGACTGCTCAATTCCGAAAGAGGCGTAAGATCTGTAACGCTGCTGCCTTCGGCAATAAGATCTATGCTTAAATTTTTAAGTTTTTTCAAATTTGATATTTTCAGTATATCTTCATCTGTAACGGCTTTTCCGTACAAAAGTACATCAGTTTCATCTGCGGGATATTCCTGTCCTGCGATCATAATTGTTTCAGGTATATGTTCTTCGGACGTTGCTTCCGTAATATTTACAGGCGCTGATGTTGATGACGTTACGGCTGCTCCGGAATTTTGCGGGATCGTTGTCTCGGAAGTTATATCGTTTTTTGCTTCACACCCCGAAAAACATACAACAGCAAGAAGTATTGCCAATAATGTTCCCGATCTTTTCAAATTTTCCCCACTCCTATACTGCATATATAATAAAAATTACTGATGTTTATTTTATCATTTGCTGGAGATAAATGCAATTACAATTCGGTTACAAATAGTTACATTCCAATTACAAAAATAAAGGACGGCTTAAAAACCGTCCTTTGATATTTTCGTATGAGATTTTAGAATAGTCCCGAAATATTTCCGTTGTTGTCACAGTCTATCTGGAGAGCGGCAGGCGCTTTGGGAAGTCCCGGCATTACCATTATGTCTCCCGTGAGAGCAACCACAAATCCTGCGCCGGCGGAAAGCTTGACGTCACGGACTGTTATATTGAAGTTCTCCGGTTTGCCCAGCTTGTTAGGATCGTCCGAAAGAGAATATTGTGTTTTTGCAACGCATACGGGAATTTCTCCAAATCCGAGATCGGTTATTTCCTTGATAGCTTTTTCAGCCTGTGCAGTAAATGTTACGCCGTCGGCGCGGTATATTTCCTTAGCGATGATACCGATCTTTTCCTTGATAGGAAGTTTTTCATCATAAAGAGGCTTGAAATCTGCCTGTCCTTTTTCAATAACGGCGCAGACTTTGTTTGCAAGATCTATGCCGCCTTCTCCGCCCTTTGCAAAAATTTCCGCAAGAGAAACTTCAACGCCCATATTTTCGCAAAATTCTTTAAGATATGCGATCTCTGCGTCAGTATCTGTATGGAAGCGGTTTATTGCAACCACTACGGGAACGCCGAACTTGCGGATATTTTCAATATGCGTTTTAAGATTTACAATGCCTTTTTTCAGCGCTTCAACATTTTCGGAAGAAAGTTCCGCCTTGGGAATTCCGCCGTTGTATTTAAGAGCGCGTATAGTTGCAACAAGAACAGCGCAGGAAGGTTTCAATCCTGCAAAACGGCACTTGATATCAAAGAATTTTTCCGCGCCCAGATCGGCACCGAAGCCTGCTTCCGTAATGCAGTAGTCGCCCAGTTTAAGAGCAAGCTTTGTAGCGCGTATCGAATTGCATCCGTGAGCAATATTGGCAAAAGGTCCGCCATGCATTATAGCAGGAGTATTTTCCAGCGTCTGTACAAGATTAGGTTTCAAAGCGTCTTTCAGGAGAGCAGTCATAGCGCCGTGAGCTCCGAGGTCTCTTGCATAAACAGGTTTGCCGTCGTATGTGTAAGCTACAAGTATACGTCCCAGACGTTCTTTAAGATCTGTAAGGTCAGAAGCAAGACAGAGTATTGCCATTACTTCGGTTGCGACCGTAATTCTGAAAGAATCCTGACGCGGAACGCCGTTTACTTTTCCTCCCATACCGATAACGATATTTCTCAGAGCACGATCGTTCATATCAAGACAGCGGTCTATCATGATCCTGCGCTGGTCGATATTAAGAGCGTTGCCCTGCTGCATATGGTTGTCAAGAAGAGCGCAGAGCAGATTATTCGCCGCCGTAATGGCATGCATATCTCCTGTAAAATGAAGATTAATATCTTCCATAGGAACTACTTGTGCATATCCGCCTCCGGCAGCTCCGCCCTTGATACCGAATACCGGTCCGAGAGAAGGTTCGCGAAGTGCAAGAACAGCATTTTTCCCGATCTTGGCCATAGCCTCGGCAAGACCTACCGACATAGTAGTCTTGCCTTCTCCGGCAGGAGTGGGGTTTATGGCGGTAACAAGTATCAGTTTACCGTCCGGTTTGGAAGATGTTTTCATAAAAAGGGATTCGGACAATTTTGCTTTGTAGTGACCGTAAGGCTCAATGTCGTCCGTTTCTATGCCAAGATTTTCGGCAATTTTTGAAATTTTCAGCATTTTTGCCTGCTGAGCGATCTCAATATCTGATAACATGGTAATTCCCTCCGAATTCATTGATAATAAGTATAGTATATCATATTTTGGGAAATTTGCCAACACTTTTTTTGAAAATAATTTAAAAAGGTCTAAACGTATAATTTTTTGTCGGAATTTTATATTTTTTTGGAGAATTCACCTATTTTTATATGTGGTTGCGGAAATTATAAATGTATAGTATCCGGTTCACAATATTTTTTTGATCTTGAACATACTGTTCAATAGCAAATAATTCTGCGGAAATCTCCGCATAATATTCCAGTATCCGCAGCCGCGCAGATCGTTTTCCTCAGCAAGAAGAAATTTTCCCTTCAGACTGCGTACATCTTCAAACCAGACAATATGCTCCGCACCGCTCACATCCGTATAATTGAAATACGGACTTTGTGCGTATTCATCGAAAATAATATTGCTGTTTGCCGCCGCCGCAAGGTCAACAGCATTTATATTGCCAATGGTCATAGCTTGGGTGATGCCCTTTTCGTATGGAAGCTTCCAGTCGTAAGCATAGTTAGGTATGCCGAGAAAAATTTTGTTTTCCGGTATCTCCGTTAAAGCATACTCCAGCACCTGATTTACGTTGGGAAGGGGAGCCACCGCCATAGGAGGACCGTATTTGTATCCCCATTCATATGTCATAAGGAAAACATAGTCTGCCGCCGTTCCAAGAAGGCTGTAATCGTGCGCTTCATAGAGCGAGCCTTGTTGATAAGGAGAAATTTTAGGCGCAAGATCTATATGTACTATCAATCCATATGGTTCAAGATGTTTCCTTACCTTTTCTGTAAATGCAGCAAAGGCTTCACGGTATTGACGGGGTATATATTCCATATCAATATCCAGACCCTGTGCATTTTTTTCAATTATAACAGAAATAAGGGCGTTTATAACGGTATTCTGGAATTCGATATCCGTAAGCAGCTTTTCTATTTTTACTGTGTTAAAGGAACCGTCAGTATCTATGCTTGACAGACTGAGCAGCACTGCCGTTCCGTAATTATGAGCGGTTTCGATCAGCTTGCTGTCATTCAATGAAATTATATTGCCGTCATTTGTAAATCCGTATCCGAAAATTATCAGGTACGTCAGATAGGGCAGGGCGGATAAAAGCGTGTCTTTATTTATATAACCGTATGTAAATCCGCTTACTTCCTTTGATATTTCCGGTCCGGTGCGGAATGATATGACTATCTGCGTTCCTGTTGGAATGTATTCCGCGCCGATAAGAGTAGGGTTATTTCTGTAAAGCTGCATTATATCCGTTCCGTATCTTGCAGCGATCGAATAAAGAGTGTCTCTCGACCTGAAAGTATGTGTTATTTTGGGAAAAAGAATAAGCAGCGACTGCCCGACAGCAAGCGTTCTGTCAGCAGAGATACCGTTATCTGATATTATTCTTTGATATGATACGCCGAATTTATCCGCTATGGAATAAACCGTATCTCCCGGCTGTACAATATATATTTCCAACTTCATCACTCCGATAAAAATATTGTAAAAATCAAATGCGGACGAGGAAATTTTCCCCGTCCGCAAGTATTTATCCCATACTTCCTCCGCTGTTAGGAAGGATATTGTAATTTCTGTTTGGCCTTTGATTAGGATAATAGAAGTAAACAAATTTTATTGAAAAAATATCGCAGATGATAAAATTTTCATTGTCATCATCATAAAGCGTAACATAACTTGTTCCGACAAAGAACAGTATCCCTTGTTTGCGTGACATTCTTTCCGTGCCGATAAGAAATTCGATGACCACATATTCGCCTATATTGTCAGAAAGGATCTTCTGCATGGATCCGACCATTTCTTCCGAGTTGAAGGTCTGCTGAACGGGTGTAGTGAATTCGCTCCGCGTGCGGTTCTGTTCTATGATCTCCTGTATGTTCGGAAGTTCCTGAGTGTTATTCATTCCGTTCATTTGCCCGTTCATACTGTTGTTCATATCGTTCATATTGTTCATTCCGTTCATACTTCCGATGTTCCTGTTCCGCGGAGAATTCATATGCTGGTTTGCAGAATTCCCCGGTCTGTCATAATTGCCGTTCATAAAAACATTCCTTTCATAAAAAAATTGTTAAGTGTCGGCATATTTGCTCGTAGGATTGTAGAAGCAGTGATCTCCTATCCGTATAACGAATTCGCCGACTTCCGAAGGAAAATATTGCCTGCACGTCGGACTGAATGGATTGAAATACCATAATGCAAATCCAAGGTTGGAAAGACGGTTTCCTGCTATGGCCCAGTTTGCTATATCATAGTGGACCTGATCGGGACGCATATTATAAATATTCTGGCTGTTGTACTGACCTCGTATCGTTTCGCGCACACAATCGAACTGTCCGGGCTGATATATTATAGCTCTTATTGTTTTTTCCAGTCTGCCATATTCGCCGTATGTTATGTTTACCCGGTTCATAACAACGCTGGCGACGGCTTTCATTCCGTTTTCACCTTCTCCTCCGGCTTCGCATTTGATTATCCTCGCCAGTATTTCCAGATCGGAAAAAGCCATTTACATCTCTCCTTTACTTTAATATATTTATTCGTAAAACGGCGATCATATGACAGAAAATTATTGCCGAAAAATATAAAGCGCCGATCAGAGACCGGCGCTTTTCAAAATATACTTGAGTTATTATGAATATTAATTTATATCAGCTTTCTTTTTTTACAGATCTGACTTTTATTTTTTTCCTTTCGGGAGCTCTGAAATATCGTTTTGAATAATCAAGTATCCTATCCGAAAGCTTCTTTGTAAGTTCTTCTCCGGAAAGTCTCCAGGACCAGTTGCCTTCGCCTATGGTTGAAGGCGTGTTCATTCTCGCTTCGGAGCCAAGCTCAAGAAAGTCCTGCATCTGTATAATTACAAGATCGGAAATACTTGCATAAGCGGTGCGTATCATTCCCCAGCTGATGCCTTCTTTTTTTCTGAGAGCCATATATTTTTTTGCATTTTTGCGGGTAGTTTTATCGGCGCTTTTATACCAGCCGAGAGCGGTGTCATTGTCATGAGTCCCTATATAGGTAACGCTGTTCCTTACGTAATTGTGGGGGAGATAACTGCTGTTGTCTCCTCCGAAAGCAAATTCCAGCACGTTCATTCCGGGGAAACCGGATCCTTTGAGCATTTTTCTTACGTCTGCCGTAAGAAATCCAAGATCTTCGGCAACAAGGCTGACATTTCCGAGTTCGGCTTTTATTGCGCGGAATAATTTCATTGAAGGGCCGGGAAGCCATTCGCCTATCTCTGCCGTTTCGTTTCCGTAGGGAATTGCATAAAAGCTTTCAAATCCGCGGAAATGGTCTATTCTTGTCAGATCAAACAGCCTACAGGAGTATTTTACTCTTGATATCCACCATTTGTAGCGGGCCTTTTCCATATAGTCCCAATCGTAAAGAGGATTTCCCCAAAGCTGTCCTGTAGGTGAAAAAACATCGGGGGGACAACCTGCTACCTTTAGCGGACGCCTGTCCTTATCAAGCATAAAAAGTTTAGGGGACGCCCATATATCGGAACTGTCCATTGAAACGTATATAGGCATATCGCCGTATATTTTTATGCCTTTTGAATTAACATATTTTTTTAGATCATAATACTGTTCAAAGAATTTATACTGGATAAACTTCACGCAAGTGATATCTTTCAGGAGTTCCTGCGAGTATTTCTTTACGGCTTCAGGTTTTCTGAGACGGATATCATCTTCCCATTCTGTCCACATAGCGTCTTTGAAGTGAGATTTGAGAGCGGTGAAAAGCGCGTAATCGTCGAGCCAGAAACTGTTGCGCCGGCAAAATCCTTCAAATTGTTCTTTTTTTTCTTCCGGAGCATCCGCAGCAAATTTAGCGAAAGCCTTTCTCAATATGATCTGCTTGAAACTGTTCAGCTTGCCGTAATCGTCAAAACGTCCTGTTTTTTCGATTATCTGCAAGTCGTGGTCGTCCTCGCTTATAAGGCCTTCTTTAATGAGGGTTTCAAGATCGATAAGCAGGGGATTGCCTGCAAAAGCAGAAAAACTCTGATACGGAGAATCGCCGAATCCGGTCGGCCCAATGGGAAGTATCTGCCAGTATTCCTGCCCGCTTGCGGCAAGAAAATCCGCAAATCTGCGCGCTTCGGCACCCATCGTTCCTATACCGTACCTGCCCGGCAGACTGGAAATATGAAGCAAAATTCCACAGCTGTGCATATTTATCATTCCTTTGCAAATAATTAATAACATTATACACCATATTGGCTTGAATTTCAAGCGTTGTGTATAATTTGTCTCCGTAATTTTGAAAATATACGGAGAAAATATATTAAGGAGTGTAAAAAAATGAGCAATCAGAACCAGAACCAGAATAACAGCCAGAACAACAATCAGAATAACAATCAGAACAGTAAGCAGAACCAGAACAGCAAGAACAGCAGCAACAGCCGCAGCAACAGCGATCAGAGCGACAGATAGTTCTGCATGATTATGATAAAAGCAGCCGCCGGTAAATTTCCGGCGGCTGCTTGTTTATCATATTATGGCGTCTTTCAGCGATCTTACGAATTCTCCGACTTTATCGGCTGAATTTTTGCCGTATTCGGCAACGATCTTGACGACTGCGCTTCCTACTATGATCCCATCGCAGTAGCTGCTCATCTTCTTTGCCTGTTCGGGTCCTGAGATACCAAATCCGACCATGGAAGGAACTTTGCAGCTCTTTTTTATTTCTCCGAAAAATTCATCGAAATCGGTTGTGAATTTGCTTCTTGTACCGGTAACGCCGGTGGACGAAACACAGTAAAGAAATCCTTCCGCCTCAGAGGCAATAGCTGCTATCCTTTGATGAGATGTCGGTGCGACCATGCTGATGGCAAAAACGCCGTTGCTTTTGGCGTATGGCTTGATCTCCTCCCGTTCCTCATATGGAAGGTCCGGAACTATAACGCCGTCAATGCCTTTTTCTCTGCAAAGTGTGAAGAATTTTTCCGTGCCGAAACGGAAAATAGTATTTATGTACATCATAAGTATCAGCGGCTTGTCTGTCTGACTGCGGAGTTTTTCCACCATTCCGAAAATGCCTGTCAGGTCCGTTCCCTGAGAAAGTGAGCGCAGACTGGCTGCCTGTATAACTTTTCCTTCCGCGACCGGATCGGAAAAGGGGACTCCTATTTCTATAATATCTGAACCGTTTTCAAACATTTTCAGGATAAGCTTTTCGGTAGTATCAAGATCGGGATCTCCTGCCGTAACAAATGTTATAAGAGCTTTTTCTCCCTTTTGTTTAAGTTCGGAAAGTGTTTTTTCTATTCTGTTCATGGATAGGCTTCCTTTCTATCAAGAATTGACAACATCTTTGCCGCGGTATTTTGCGATCGAATAAACGTCTTTGTCGCCCCGTCCGGAAAGATTTATAACAAGTATCTGATCCTTGTTCATTGTGGGGGCGATCTTTTTCGCAACGGCTACGGCGTGTGCGGATTCTATGGCTGGGATTATTCCTTCTGTACGCGACAGATATTCAAATGCCTGAACGGCTTCTTCATCGGTTATGGGAACGTATTCCGCACGTCCCGTCTTGTAAAGCATAGCGTGTTCGGGACCTATGCCGGGATAGTCCAGACCGGCTGATATCGAATACACAGGATCTATCTGACCGAATTCGTTCTGAAGGAACAGAGATTTCATTCCGTGGAAGATACCGGTCGTTCCTCTTGCTATAGTTGAGGCGTGCTTGCCTGTTTCAACGCCAAGGCCCGCTGCTTCTGCGCCTACGAGACGCACCGACTTGTCGCCTATGAAATCATAGAATGCACCCATAGAGTTTGAACCACCGCCAACGCAGGCGCAAACGCAGTCCGGAAGCTTGCCTTCTTTTTCCATAAGCTGTTCGCGTATTTCCTCGGAAATAATTTTCTGGAAATCACGTACCATTGTGGGATATGGGTGAGGTCCCATGACCGAACCTATGCAATAGAATGTTGTATTTACGTTTTCTGCCCAGTCACGCATAGCAGCATTTATAGCATCTTTCAGCGTGTCCGTTCCTTCGTGGACGGCAACAACGCTTGAACCGAGGAGCTCCATTCTGTAAACGTTGAGCGACTGACGGACAGCATCTTCCGCACCCATATATACCTGACATTCAAGCCCGAAAAGCGCACAAGCCGTTGCTGTAGCAACACCGTGCTGACCGGCGCCTGTTTCGGCGATTATTCGTGTCTTGCCCATTCTTTTTGCAAGCAGTATCTGTCCGAGAACGTTATTTATCTTATGAGAACCGGTGTGGTTAAGATCCTCACGCTTGATGTAAATTTTTGCGCCGCCCAGATCCTTTGTCATTTTTTCCGCATAATAGAGAAGCGACGGTCTGCCGGCATAGTCTCTGTAAAGTGTTTTAAGTTCATTTTTGAAATCCGGATCATCTTTATATTTAGTATAAGCGGCGTCAAGCTCGTTTACTGCATTCATAACGGTTTCGGGGACGTATTGTCCGCCGAAGATATCGAATCTTCCTTTTGAAGTTTCAGACATTTTTATCAACCTTTCGTACTAAATTCATAATGGTTTTTATTTTGACGGGATCTTTTACCCCATCGGTTTCCGTTCCGCCGGAAATATCAATTCCGTATCCGGATATTTTCATCGCTTCGGAAATATTTTCGGCTGTAATGCCTCCCGCCAGAAGATACGGCATTGATATATTTGTTTTCCGTATGAGTTCCCAGTCGGCAGTTTTTCCGGTGCCGCCGTTTGCGGCGGGAGAATAGCTGTCTAACACAAGCATATCTGCGCCGTATCCTTCGGCATTGTAAATATCTTCCGCACTTTTCACCCTAACGGCTTTCCATATTTTTGCATCGGAAATTTTTCTGAGATCGGAGATATATCCGGCGTCTTCGTTTCCCTGGAGCTGAACGGCATAAAATCCTGCTTTTTTGGCAGTATCTGCAACAAATCCAACAGGCTGGTCAATGAAAACTCCCACTGCCTTTACGGCGCTGTCAAGCTGTTTCACAAGCTCTGAAGCCGTTTCCGGAGATATCGTCCTGCGGTATCCCTCGGCAAGTATAAATCCTGCAAAATCCGGTCTGGCTTCATTTATATAAGCAATATCTTCGGGACGCCTTAACCCGCAAAGCTTTATTATCATAGCAGCGACCTCAGTTCTTTCACCACGGAAACAGGATCTCCGCTCCGCATAAGTGTTTCTCCGATAAGAACGGCTTTTGCACCGCAATCGGCTGCGAATTTTATATCTTCGGCGGTTTTTATGCCGCTCTCCGAAACTATGATCCCGTCCTTGGGAACAAGCGCTGAAAGTTCTTTTGTAGTTTTAAGATCTACATTGAATGTTTTCAGATCGCGGTTATTTATCCCGAAGATCTTACATCCGGCATCGGCAACGGCATACAATTCTTTTTCATTGTGGCTTTCTGCAAGAACGTCCATTTTAAGTGATTCGGCGATCTCGCGGAATTCACGCATAGCAGGGACGTCAAGCATTGCCGCTATAAGCAGTATGGCGTCTGCACCCATAGCTTTTGCCTCATATATCTGATACGGGTGTATAATGAAATCTTTTCTCAGCATCGGGATATCAACTTTTTTGCGTATAGCCTTGAAGTATTCCGCCGAACCTTTGAAATAGTATTCCTCCGTAAGGCAGGAAATAGCAGCAGCCCCCGCTGAAACATATGAAAGAGCCTGTTCTACCGGATGAAAATCTTCGCTTATTATCCCTTTTGACGGGGAAGCTTTTTTTACTTCGGCAATAAACGAAGGGGAGGGCAGAGCAGAGATCGCTTTTTTAAAATTCCGTCCCGTATCGGATACTGCTGCTTCTTCAGCCTCTTTCCTTATCTTTTCAAACGGGACGGCAGACATATCCCGTTCAAGCTGTTCGCGGCGTTTTGCCGCTATATCGTCAAGTATCATAATTTATTTTCCTTTCGGGATATTATCATACCCGGTTTGTGAAATCACGCATTTTTTCAAATTTAGCATAAGCCTTTCCGCTGTCTATAGATCCGCGTGCCATATCAATGCCTTCTTCTATAGATGATGCTGCTCCGGTGCAGTATATTGCGCTTCCCGCATTGAGAAGAACGATATCGCGCTTTGCTCCTTTTTCTATGCCTTTGAGGATATTGAGAGTGATCTGTGCGTTTTCATCGGGAGTTCCGCCTACTATTTCCGAACGGTTAGCACGTCTCATTCCAAAGTCCTCAGGAGTGATCTCATATTTTATGAGCTTTTTGTCACGGAGCTCACAGACTTTTGTTGTACCGCATACGGTGATCTCATCAAGACCGTCGCCGTAAACGATCATTGCGCCTTTGACGCCTACGTTCATAAGGACTTTTGCCATTACTTCGAGAAGTTTTTCATCATATACTCCAAGAAGGATATAATCCGAAAGAGCCGGATTTGCAAGAGGTCCAAGTATATTGAATACGGTCCTTACTCCTATTTCACGTCTTGCAGGACCTACAAATCTCATTGCCTTGTGGAAGGACTGTGCAAAAAGGAATGATATACCGGTCTCTTTCATACAAGCGGAAGCCATTGCCGGGGTGAGGTTGAGCTTTACTCCGAGAGATTCCAGCACATCTGCTGCTCCGCTCTTGCTGGACACGCTGCGGTTGCCATGCTTTGCAACGTTGAGACCCGCTCCGGCAATTACAAACGATGATGTTGTTGAAATATTGAATGTATTGGAAACGTCTCCTCCTGTTCCCACGATATCAACAGCCGAACGCGCAGACGGAACAACGCTCGCTTTCTGTCTCATTATCTTTGCAAAGCCCGTTATTTCCTCAATAGTTTCGCCCTTGCAGCGCAGAGCCATAAGGAATGCAGCTATCTGAGCGTCCGTAGCTCCGTCGGACATGATTATGTTCATTGCGTTTTCGGCATCGTCCATAGAAAGATCTTTTCCGTCAGCAGCCATGGCAATATATTTTTTAAGAGCGACTCTTTTTTCTTTAGGCAAGGAGGCAACTTCAACGCCGGTGCTCTTTATTCCCGCCGTATGCAGGAAGTTTGCCAGTATTGCCGTACCCTGTTCCGTAAGGATCGACTCAGGGTGGAACTGAACGCCGAAAGTAAGATGTGTTTTGTGGCGTATTGCCATTATCTGTCCTTCACCGTCCGTAGCAACGACGTTTATGCAGTCGGGGATAGATATCGAATCCACCACGAGCGAATGATACCTTGCAGCAGTTATCTTTTCGGGGAGGTCTGCAAATATCGGACAGCTCGTGTTGATGGATATTTCGGTGCTCTTTCCGTGCATCGGCAGTTTAGCTTTTACTATCTTGCCGCCGAAAGCTTCCGCGATCGCCTGATGACCAAGGCATATGCCGAGGATAGGTATCTGTCCGCTGAAACGTTTAACGGCTTCCGTTGATATTCCGGCATCGGCAGGATAGCCCGGCCCCGGAGAGATTATCAGGGCTTCGGGAGCGAGTTTTTCTATCTCATCAAGAGTTATTTCATCATTTCTTACCACCTTTATATCGGGGTAAATAGTTCCTATAAGCTGGTATAGATTATAGGTAAAGCTGTCGTAATTATCTATCATCAGGATCATAGTATCAGTCCTCCTTGTTATATGTTGGAAGCTTCGGCGATCGCGTTTACGACCGCAAGCGCTTTATTGCGTGTTTCTTCGTATTCTTTTTCCGGCACACTGTCGTAAACTATTCCTGCTCCTGCCTGAACATAAGCTTTTCCGTGACGGAACAGAACGGTCCTTATTGCTATGCAGGTGTCGATATTTCCGCTGAAGCCGAGGTATCCGACCGTTCCGCCGTAAAGACAACGCTTTTTATTTTCAAGCTCGTCGATAATTTCCATTGCGCGGACTTTCGGAGCGCCTGAGAGCGTTCCTGCCGGAAGTACGGACATAAGAGCGTCAAGCGCTGTTTTGCCTTCGGCAAGGCGTCCCTGAACATCGGAGACGAGGTGCATTACTTTAGAGTAGCGTTCAACTCTCATAAAGTCCGTAACGTTGACCGTTCCGAAGCTGCATACCTTTCCGACATCATTTCTTCCGAGATCGACCAGCATAGTATGTTCCGCTCTTTCCTTAGGATCGGAAAGCAGCTGCTTTTCAAAAGCTTTGTCTTCTTCGTCGGTTTTTCCTCTTCCGATGGTACCGGCGATAGGCTTTGTTATGACCGCACCGTCTGTAACGCTTACCAGCATTTCCGGAGAAGCTCCGGCTATGCAGTAATCCTTATGATCGAAATAATAAAGATAAGGCGACGGATTTGTCGAACGCAGCATACGGTATACGTCAAACGGAGCAGGCGGATCAGAAACTTCAAATCTCTGTGAAAGGACTACCTGACTTATATCTCCGTTGACTATATGTTCTTTGGCGGTTTCCACCATAGAAATAAATTCTTCCTTGGTAACATTGGAGGATACTTCTATATCCTTTGCTTCGCCGTTTCCTGATCTGAAGACCGGTTTTGCGCCGGAAAGTATCTTGCCGATATCCATTGATTTTTTGAAGCACTCCTCATATCTGGAGTCAACATCTTCACCGGCATTGATATTAAGGATAACAACGGCTTTGTTCGTCAGGTGGTCATAGGCAACGATCTCGTCATACAGAAACATATTTGAATCCGGCATCTGAAGATCGTCTTCCGGTATATTAACAAGCTTTTTTTCAAAGCGTCTTACCGTATCGTATCCGAAATATCCTATCAGACCTCCGGTAAGCTTTGGCCTGTTAAGGAAAACCGGAGAAGTTCTTTTACTAAGTATCGAGTTGAAGAGTTCAATAGGGTTTTCACAGTCTTTTTTTTCTGTCCTTCCGTTTTCGATGATATCTGCTTTGTTGCCGTAGATCCGTATTTCCATTTTAGGTGCGATACCTATAAACGAATAACGTCCCCACTGTTCGGTGTTGTCAACACTTTCGAGTATAAAACAGTTATCAAATTTTTCTTTCAAAGCGGCAAACAGTCCCACAGGCGTGCAGCTGTCTATGAGCATTTCATAGAATACCGGAACTGTCCTATAGCTTTGGAGCAGCTTTTTTACTTCTTCTTTGGATGGATACAACATAATAAAACTCCTTTCAGATAAAGATGATCATTATGGAAATGCAAATCAAAAAAGGTCTGTCACCCCGACTGCCGAATTTGATCGGCGATCGGGACGATAGACCTCGTGGTGCCACCCGTTTTTACGGAATAAAAAATTCCGCCTCATTGGATACGAACTGATGCGGAAACTTCAACATTTTTGTTAAAATTGTTCAAGTACGCCGCAAATGCAGATATACCCTATCCACTAACGCAGGAGATCGGCGCGGACTACTGGGGAACAGCTCCATTTTTTGAATGAAGATCCCGTTTGCCGTTGCTTCTAACAAATCCATTCGCAGATACCGTTATGACCCGCACTCACACCAACGGCGGATTCTCTGATTCATCAGCATATCTGTTACTTACATTTGATCATCGAATTTGAAAATATTAAATTACGATAATTATTTTACGCTTCCTCATTATATTTGTCAATAGCGGAAAAATAATTTCGTCATATTGCACAATTGTATTAATGTAAAATGCGCAATATGACGAACACTATAACTGCCGGTCAATTTTATTTTTTTCTGAAAAATGAACCTTGATCGTGTCTGAAATTCTCTTTAGCCGTAAACATTCTGCTGTCGGCTATGTTGAACGGCTTTTCTATTGAATCGTATTCCGTGACCGGACCAAAGAACGTTCCGGTGCTTACGGTTATGGAATATGGCTTGTCGGCCGTATCGTTTATATTTTTCAGGTAATTGTTTATCTGTTTTTCAGTTTCCGAGATCTTATCTTCAGAAGCTACCGAACCGCTGATAATGACATATTCGTCGCCGCCTATGCGGTAGCACCTCATATCGTCTTTGCAAGCTTCGCGGAACGCGTCGGCAACTGCCTTTATGGCAAAATCTCCTTCACTGTGTCCGAATGTGTCATTTATGTATTTAAGGTTATTCAGATCTCCGAGTATTATCGAAAGACAGCCGCCGTTTTCCTTTATGCTGGAAAATATTTTGCCGGAATAAAGATTAAATCCGTTTCTGTTGTATATGCCTGTAAGAAGGTCGGTCACTGCGTTGTCCTCCATTTTTTTGTACATATACATAAGGTTCCTTTGTCTGCGGAGACTTTCAAGGGAAGTGCATACATATCTCATCCACTGGCAGTAGCATGCGGGATAACAATTATTTTCATCATCGGAAAAAACAGCATATCCGAAACATCTGTCATTGAAATTTACCGGACTGAAATAGAAAGCACGCGGTCTGGGACGCCTGTCATACAGTGCCGGCAGCATTTCCGACAGATCGAATTCCAGTTCCGGATTTACGTGTTTTTCGTCTCCCATTTTGCGGAGCGGCAAGGTCATTTTGCGCGAATAACCTGTTTTGCGGTAATTCTGCTCCTGATCTGTTTCGCCAAGATTGTCCCAGCCTTCGCAAAGACATAGACTGAAATGTGAATTATGTCCTATAAGGTAAGAATACCACGCCAGTGTAGTCATATAGCTTTCAAGATTTTTTTGTGAAATAAGGGATTCGAGCATAAAATTATATGCGGAATTGAATTCGCCGTAATAGTCGTGATCGCGCCAGTTCTTATATTTCTGGCGTATTTCTTCGGCTGCTTCATTGGGACAGCCGCAGCTTTTTCCGAAAATGATATCCGTTCCGCAGGTCTCGTCAACGAATTTTGTATCCGTTATAAGGCTGTGGATCATACTTACCGCTCGTCTGCCGGTCACTTCAGACGGCAGATCACAGGACGTTATGCATGGGATATAATTAATTCCGGCTTCAACGGAATCGTATCCGGTGACGGCAATATCATCGGGAACTTTGTATCCGTGCGCTTTTAAAGCTTCGCATACGCTTATTGCCATCGTATCGCTTGCACAGGCGATAGCCTGCGGCATGGGACGCGGATCGTCTATAAGTGCCTGAACGACTTCTTCGCCTTTTTCATACCAGAAATCGCCGTAAAATACTCTGCTCTGATCGATAGGTATATCATGTTCGATAAGAGCCTCATAATATCCGGTCAGACGGTTGGTGGAATGAGGA
>CANRJZ010000008.1 GCA_947631055.1 uncultured Clostridia bacterium
TATCGAAGCCGTGACAGGAACAGGAGTGCTTTCCCTTATCGGTGAATATAAGGATATCATAACAAAGTCCGCACAGGCGATAAAAGCGCCTAATCCGGCGGAACTTGCTTCCAAGTGCGCTGCTGCGGCAAACGAAGTAAAGGCTCTAGAAAAGGAAATTTCAGTCCTTAAAGGCAAGATCGCCGATGCGCAGCTCGATTCTGTTTTTTCTGGTGCAAAAACAGTGGGAAAAGTAAAAATAATGACTGCTGTGCTTGAAAATACAAGACCCGATGTCCTGAGAACTATGGGCGATCGTATCAGGGACAAGGCTGCCGACGCAGTTGCGGTGATCGCTGCGGTAAACGGCAATTCCGCTTCTGTTCTCTGCTCCTGCGGCAAGGATGCTGTTTCCGCAGGCGCTCATGCAGGCAAGATAGTTCAGCAGGTATCTGCCGTAACAGGCGGAAAGGGCGGAGGACGTCCCGACAGCGCAATGGCGGGAGTAGGCGATATTTCGCTGCTCGGCAAGGCTATGGAAAGCGCTGCCGACATTGTAAAAAATGTTATCGGTCAATGACAGAAAGGAGTTTTTTCAATGAGCGATTGTCTTTTTTGTAAAATTATAGCCGGCGAGATACCAAGCACAAAGGTCTATGAGGACGAAAATGTATATGCCTTCAAGGATATAAATCCTCTTGCGCCCGTGCATGTTCTCATTGTTCCTAAAAAACATATTTCCGGAGCTTCGGAGATAACTTCGGAAAATTCCGCGGCAGTGGCAAAAATATTTGAAACGGCAGCAAAGCTGGCTGAAGAACTCGGCATATCCGAGGACGGCTTCCGCATTGTGACAAACTGCGGAGAACATGGCTGCCAGAGTGTTAAACACCTGCATTTCCATCTGCTTGGAGGAAAACAGCTCAGCGCAGATATGGGCTGATGAAATAATATTACGGCAAAGGGGAATGGCGCTGAATGGTTCGGAAAATGGCTTATATCGGTTCTTTTTGGTTGATAGGGCTTTTTCTGGCGTCATTCCTTTCTTTTTCTGTTGATCTTGCAGTTTCGGCATTTGTTTTCGCCGATGCGGTCCTGCTTCTTGTTATATATAAAACAAAATACGTAAAATATGCCGTATGCGCCATAAGTTTTTCGGCGGCGGTATTATGTTATGGAATTTACGACTTCTTTGTTTACAGAAATATCATCAAGTATGACGGATGCAGCGTGGAAGTCAAAGGAGTGATAACAGGTTACGCCGACCACAGCGGCGATAAGGCGTCATATACGATAAAAGGCGTTATAAATGACGATGTCAAGGCTGTTGTTACCTGTTATGCTGACAGCATTTCTGCCGGAGTAGGCGATAAGGTAAAGGTAATAGGAAAAGCAGAGACTTTTTCCGACAGCTATACATTTCCGGCTGAGTCGTATTACAGATCAAAAGGGATATTCCTGAAGATCAACAATGTCAAAAATCTGAATTATCTTGAAAATGACGGGTTTTCACTTATTAAGATCTTCGATCTGTACAGAGAACGGATAATAAAAGTCATTGATTCAAACCTTGGCGTCAGGGAGCGTTCCGTTATGGCGGCAATGCTTTTCGGCGACAAATCCGATCTTGAAAGTTCGGATAAGACGATAATGTACAGAGCCGGTATCGGTCATATCATGGCTGTTTCGGGAGTACATATGGCAGTGGTGTGTTTGTTTTTCGGATATATTATTGATCTTCTGCCGTTAAACAGATATGTCCGTTTCGGAATGCTCCTCATACCGGTATTTTGTTTTTCACTGCTGGCGGGAATGTCGGCGTCGGTAATACGTTCCGCAATAATGATAATAATAGTCAATGCGGGAAAACTTTTCCGCAGACGTGCCGATACATTCAATTCATTGGGGATAGCAATAATAATGCTCACGGCGGCAAGTCCGTTTGCGGTAAGAGATCCGTCGTTCCTGCTGTCAACAGCCGGAGTTTTCGGAGCCGGAGTAATGGCTCCTGCTGCTGCGGGATATATTGAGAAAAAACGTCCGATCGGAGCGTTTATGAGATCGCTGATAATGACGATCTGCATTAATGCAGTGATATTTCCGGCAGCGGTGATGTTCTTTGATGAATTTTCACTGATCTCTCCGCTTACAAATATTTTTCTTATGCCGATCTGTGAGGTAATACTGATCTGCGGGATAATAGTGACCGTTACCGGCGGTATCGGGATAATTGCTGCTCCGGTGCTTGGATTGAGCGGAGCGCTTTGCGGCATAGTGATAAAAACCGCCGAATTTGTGGGGAATATCCATTGTTTATATATCCCGCTGGGAAGCGGTATCGCAAAGCTGTCTGCACTGGCTGCCGTAATACTGGCCGCCGCGTCTTTTGCGATATACAGAAAAGCGGAGATCACGGGCATAGTTACGGTATGCATATTTTTGATGACAGTATTTTTTATAAACATATACAGGATAATTCCTGACGATAATATCACGGTCGCCGTGTTCAGGAACGAAAATGCGTATTCTGCGGTCATACACGACAAGCAGAGCGCAGTCATTATTGATCTGAAAGGCGGAGGGAAGACCTCCGGCGATGCGGTAAAATATCTTAACAGAAAAGGAATATACAGGATAAACGCTTTGATAATAAATTCCGGCGCAAATATTGCAGTGCCGGTATATAAGGAAAAACTCATACTTTTTGATACGGCAGAGATATTTATCCCGCAGGAGTATGCGGCTTTTGCGGATAACGGCGTCAATGGGATATTATACGGCAAGGACCGTGGATTTGACTTTCCGGAATATTCCGTATTTATTGAGGACAACGATACGGTCACGGTGAAAACCGATGATATCGGGCTTGTGATCTATCCTTTTTCTGCCGGAAGCGGAAACGGTTATGCCGCAAAGGTGTTTTGCAGCGGAGAGCCGTACCGTTACTCATATGAAGAAATAAAACCGGATCGGGAGATAAGTATAGACTGTGATATGGAATTTTCAATAAACGCTTCTGACGGCGTGGTGTGTGATATATTGCAATAGACAGCAGAAAGGGTGAAAACGTTGGCGCTGGCTTCGGAAAACGATCTTAAACTTGCACTTAAAAACAGGCAGTTCATGCGGGCATATTATTTTTACGGCAAGGACGCCGCAGCTGCGGAAAATTTCAAGGCTCACTTTGTTTCAAAGATAGTGGACAGAGAAAACGCAGATTACAATTTCCATTCTTTCGACGGAAAAAACTTTGACCTTGACGCCTTTTCAGATGCTTGTGAGGCGCTGCCTTTTTTTGCTGAGCGGGTATGCTGCACGGTGTGCGATCTGAATGCGGATATTCTCGGAGCGGATGATCTGAAGCGCCTTACGGAAATCGTTACGGACCTCCCGGAAAGTACAACGGTGATATTTTACTATATATCGGTCGATGTGAACGGCGGGAAAAAATATCCTACGGCAAAAAATAAAAAACTTATGGACGCCGTTTCCAAAGTCGGTTCGGTCTGCAATTTTGCACTGAAAACTCCCTCTGTGCTTGCAAAGGAAATAATGGCAAAGGCTTCCGCCGCAGGGTGCGGAATATCGAGAGATGCGGCAATTTTTCTTGCGGAACAATGCCTTTGCGATACAATGACGATAAACGGAGAAATGGACAAGCTCACATCTTATGCCGGCGGAAACGAAATAACCGAGGATATGATAAGGGAACTGTCTCCGCGCCGCATAGATACTACGGCATTCGATCTCGTAAAAGCTATAGCAAGAATGGACGTAAATAATGCTATGAAACTTTTTAATGATCTTATGGCGGAAAATGCAGAACCGGTGCCGGTGCTTTACGCTATATCAGGAAATATGCTCGACCTTTACAGAGCCGGAACGGCTATATCCTGCCGCAGATCTCCCGCGGACGTTAAAGAGGATTTCGGATACAGCAAAACGCTTGCATTCAGGGTAGACAATGCTTTCCGTGATATTAATAAGATATCTTTGCCTCACATCAGAATGTGCATAAAGGTGATCGCCGATACCGACGCAGCCCTTAAATCCTCAAAAACAGACAAATGGGTACTTCTTGAAGAAGCCATAATAAAAATGTTGTCATTCAGGAAATAGAAAAGAGGCGTTTTATGCTCAGATTGAAGGAAGCCGTCATAGTTGAAGGAAAATATGATAAAATAAAACTTTCCTCTTTCATTGACGCAGTGATAATACCTACTAACGGTTTCAATATATTCAAAAACAAGGAAACTCTTGAGATAATACGGTATTTTGCTTCGGGAGCGGGAATAATAATCCTGACGGATTCCGATGCGGCAGGGTTTAAGATACGTTCTTACATAAAAGGAGCGGTCCGCGGAGGTAAAATAACCAATGTCTATATACCTGATATTTTCGGAAAAGAACGCCGCAAGACCGTTCCTTCAAAGGAAGGGAAACTCGGAGTAGAGGGACTTGAAAAGGATCTGATAATCGAGGCCTTCCGCAAGGCGGGCATTTCCGCCGACCGATCGGACAGACTGGAAGATCCGATAACGCGCCTTGATCTTTATGAGGCAGGTTTCAGCGGCGGAAAGAATTCTTCGGCAAAACGGAAAATGCTGCTTAAAGAACTCGATCTGCCGGAGCTGCTTACAACTTCCGGAATAGTGGATATTCTGAATACGCTTATGACAAAACAGGAATTTTTTGATCTTGCAGAAAAAATCAATTTAGGAAAGGAAAACTGAAATGGTCTTTTCAAGCCTGACATTCTTATATTTTTTCCTGCCGGCAGTGCTTATAGTTTATATATTCCTTCCCAATAAGATCAATGTCCCGCTCGGAAAAGAAAAGGCACTGACGATACCGGCAAGGAATTTGCTGATATTGCTGACGGGATTTTTCTTCTATGCATGGGGAGAACCCTTTTATGTTGTCATAATGCTGATATCCACGCTTATTGACTATACGGCGGGACGTATGATGTATAAATATGACAACGATCAGAAGATACGCACCATATGCCTTATAATTTCAGTCTGTATGAACATCGGGCTGCTGGCAGTATTCAAATACAGCGATTTTATTTTTGATACCATAAATACGCTGTTCCATTCGGATATTACCAATCCGGTGATACTTGTAAACAGGAAGATAAACGACATTTACAATTTCGGACTGAGCGAGGACAGAGTCAGACTGCCGATCGGCATTTCATTTTATACGTTCCAGTCTATGTCGTATACGATAGATCTTTATCTGAGGAAAATAAATGTTCAGAAAAGTTTTATAGGATTTACTTCATATGTGACTCTTTTCCCGCAGATAGTTGCGGGACCTATAGTCCGTTATGAAGATGTTGCGTCCGAGATAAATGACAGAAAGGTAAACATAAGCAAAATAAGCGAAGGGATCGCAAAATTTTCAAAGGGACTTGCAAAAAAAGTCCTTCTTGCAAACAATATCGGCATTATATGGACGGAAGTAAAGGCCATGGATTACTCAACTATGAGCGCATCGACCGCATGGCTCGGTATACTGGCTTTTACGTTCCAGATATATTTTGACTTTTCAGGATATTCCGATATGGCTGTGGGACTCGGCAAAATGCTGGGATTTAATTTCCCGAAGAATTTCGATCATCCGTATATGTCAAAAAGCATAAGCGAGTTCTGGCGGAGATGGCATATCACTCTCGGTACATGGTTCAGGGAATATGTATATATCCCGCTGGGAGGCAACCGTAAGGGTACGGCGAAAACGCTTCGCAATCTGCTCATAGTCTGGGGACTGACCGGATTATGGCACGGCGCGAACTGGAACTTCATAATATGGGGACTTTATTACGGGATACTGATAATAATAGAGCGGGTAGGTTTCGGCAAGATACTGGAAAAGCTCCCTTCGGCGGTAAGTATGCTGTATACGTTCCTTATGACGGTTTTCGGGTGGGTGCTGTTCGATACAGATACAATAGGCAAGGCATGGCAGTTTTTCAAAGCGATGTTCGGCGCAGGCGGAAGCTTTGCCGACAGTATGGCAAAGTATATTTTCTCATCAAACATACTGATATATGTTATATGTATATTTGCGTCTACCACACTTTTCGGAAATCTCATGTCATTCTGGAAGAAGAAAAAAAAGCGCGTCTATGCCTATGCGGTCCCTGCTGCGGTCGTTTGCATAATGCTGCTGTGTACGTCATATCTGGTCGATTCCAGCTATAATCCGTTCCTGTATTTCAGGTTCTGACGAAAGGAGGATATCCCGCAAAATGAAGATAAGAAAAAGAAAAAGGATAAATATACCGGATCTTATAACATGCATTGTTTTTTTCGGTATGCTTATATTTATGTCGGTAATGACGATAGTTTTGCCGAAACAGGATTTCCTTGAAATGGAAAATAACTATGCGGAAAAATTCCCCAGATTGTCCGCAAAAGCTGTCTTTAATATGACATATATGAACAAAATGGAAAATTATATTTCCGACCATTTTGCAGGAAGGATAGGCTGGATAAAAGGGCGGACCGTTCTTGAAACTTCATTGGGAAAACGTGAACGGAACGGGATCTACATTCTGAGCGGCCGTCTTGTTGAAAAGATCCCTGAACCGGACTACGCTTCGGCGGACAAGGCAATCGCTGCAATAAACAAGTTTGCCGAAAAGATCGACATTCCGGTATTTACGATGATAGTTCCGACTTCGGCGGAAATTTATGCCGATGAACTCCCCGAAAATGCTCCCAATGCAGATCAGAAGGAATTTATCAGCTATGTTTATCAGAACCTTGGAAGATCGGTCAATACCATAGACGTTTACCAGACTATGATGTCTAACCGTGACGATTATATTTATTACAGAACGGATCACCACTGGACTACAAAAGGCGCATATCTTGCCTATGCGGCGGCAGGAAAGAAAATGGGGTATGCTCCCGTTCCTTTGGATCTTTTTGATATTGAACATGCCGGCAGAGGATTTATCGGTACATTCTATTCAAAGACGCTTTATGACGGCATTGAAAAGGATACCATTGATTTTTATCATCTTACCGACGGAGATCGGGTGACGGAAGTGGCTGTTACCGCCAATTTCGGCGAAGAACCCACGATCCGCAAAAGTATGTATTTCCGTGAATATCTTTCCGTCAAGGATAAATATGCCTCGTTCCTCGGAACAAATATGCCGGTAGTTGATATAAGATCCGAAAACGGAGGGAATAAGCTGCTTATCATAAAGGATTCCTACGCTCACTGCTATGCGCCGTTCCTTACGCAGCATTATTCCGATATTACGCTCGTGGATATGAGATATATCAATATACCTCTTGGTCAGGTAGTTGATATAGAAGATTACGATCAGGTATTGATACTTTACAATGCATCGTCATTTATGACGGATACGGATATCCGCAAGCTGGGGTATTGACAAGTTCCCAGTGACGAATTTCCATAAGCTGCATAAACTGAATTAACGGGTAATATCGGTTTATGCGGCGGAAGTGGCATTTTTATGCCCGTAGGGGAGCTTCTGCACAAAAGTGTAGATTTGATATGCCTGTATTATGATAGATTTGGTCAAATGTCATATTTTTGGCATTTGACCTTGATTTTTTTTACGGGATAATGTATAATTATTTTTAGGTATGCGGTAATGCGGAATAAGTATTTTCGGGAGGTCTTTTGTTTGGGCAATATAATTATTTCGGCGTCGATACTCAGCGCCGACCTTTGCTGCCTCGGAAAAGATATAGCACGCGCGGAAAATGCCGGCTGTCAATATATCCATTTTGACGTTATGGACGGAATGTTCGTCCCTAATATAAGCTATGGGATACCGGTGCTGGATTCGGTATCAAAGACCGCAGAAGGAGTTCTTGACGTTCACCTTATGATAACGGATCCGATCAGGTATATTGAAGCTTTTGCCGCAAGCGGAGCGGATATAATTACATTTCACCTTGAAGCTTGCAGCGATGCAAAGGCTGTTATAGACAAGATACATTCGTGCGGAAAAAAAGCGGGTGTAGCAATAAAACCTGCAACGCCGGCTTCGGATCTGATACCGTATCTCGGGATATCCGATATGCTGCTGGTAATGACTGTAGAACCGGGTTTCGGAGGTCAGGGATTTAATTACGATATGCTGCCGAAAATTTCCCGCCTAAGAGAAATGCTTGACGAAAAGGGTATCGGCATACCGATACAGGTCGATGGAGGAATAAATGAAAGCACTGCGAAACTTGTAAAAGACGCAGGTGCGGAGATACTTGTAGCCGGTTCATATCTTTTTAAAGCAGAGGATATGGACGCGGCTGTCAAAAAGCTGATCTCCTGATAGGATATACGGCAGATGTTTCCGGAAGGAGGACAAGATGGTCTCAGGAAATGAAAAAACCGAAGCCTCGATGATGACGGATATGCTTATAGTCCTGCTTGTCCTCGCGGCAGTGTCAGTGTATTATTACGGACTTCGGGCGGCAATACTGATAGCTATTACATCGGCAGTATGCTGTCTGACTGATTTCATATGTATAAAATTGAGAAAAAAGGAAGCGCAGCTGTCCGATATGTCGGCTCTTATGACCGGACTTACATTAAGCCTTATGCTGCCGGCTTCCGCTCCTTATTTTGCAGCCGTTACTGCGGCGGTATTTGCAATTGCCGCGGCAAAGCAGGTCTTTGGCGGAAGAGGCTGCGAGATATTCAATCCTGCGGCAGTGGGATTTTTATTTGTATCGCTGTGTTTTCCGGAAAATATACTTACATATCCGGGATATTCAAATACTTTTATGAGTATGCCGCTTGATTCGCTTGTTCCGTCAGATGTTATGCTCAGACCGTCCATGATGAGGGCGTTTATTGCAACGGGTTCTTCACCGGCGCCGCTGCTTGATATCCTTGTCGGAAAGTTCTATGGCCCTATGGGAACAGGCGTGCTTGCAGTCATTGCGGTGGCGGCAGTGTTTCTGGTATTGAGAAGGACTGTTTCGGCAATAGCCTTGCTTTCCGAGATAGCTGTTTCAGGAACGGCAGTTTTTATTTTGAGCGGCTTTGATCCGCTGTCCGTATTGTGCTTTTTTGCCGGAGGAATGACCCTTTTCGGAATGATATTCCTTTCCTGTGAATACAGTACGGTCCCGAAAACAAAAAGCTCACGCTTTATATACGGCATACTGGTGGGAGGGATCACCGTTCTTCTGCATTATTATGCCAAGGCAGAAAATGCTGTAGTCTATGCTGTTATCATAGCTGCACCTTTCGGGATAGAACTGGATAAACGAGCGCTTTCTTTTGCCGGAATGCTCAATAAAAAAGGTATTTTTTCAAAAACTAACAAATCGGTAAAACATATGCAGGAAACTCTGGATATTCTCGAAAAAAATAATGAGGAGAAATAAAAGGTGGAAAAAATTCCCGAAGAAAACAGCTGCAAAAATATAATATTCAATGCTGTACTGAAAAAAAATCCCATTCTCGTCAGCGGTATGGTAATTGCTCCCGCGGTCATGACGGCGGACAGCTTTTCGAGCGCGGTGACTCTTTCGGCGGCATTTTCGCTGATAACTTTTTTTACGCTTCTGATATCTTCCTTTGTCCCGAAAAAAATAGTATATACCATAAGGATAATAATGTACGCATTCATAGGAGCGCTGGTATATGTTCCTTCGGCGATAGCGCTGGAATATTTCATACCGGACGGGATAGAACAGATGGGGATATTTTTCCCGTTGCTTATCATAAACAGCCTTATAGTTTCAAGATCGGAATCCATTTTCTTCCTTGAAACAAAGGGAAAAATGATGCTTGATATAATTTTCTGTATAATAGGATATGACGCGGCTGTGATACTTTTCGGCATAATAAGGGAGATCATCGGTTCCGGAGCTGCGGGAGAAAAAATTATCGGTATGCCGGTAGTATTTTCGGCTTTTACTGAACCGTTCGGAGGTTTTATACTTCTCGGCGCAATGGCGGCGCTGCTCAGGGTGCTGCTTGCGTTCATAAAAAAAGTAAGGCAGAAGTAATATCCTATACGTAAAAGGAGTATTTTTGTGGAGATAATAAAAAATATCCTGTTGGCAGCGTTCACTTCGGTAATAGTTGAGAATACTATATTTTCACGCGCATTGGGAACAAGTACGCTGATCCTTGTGGCAAGAAACAGAAAAAATATCTTTGGTTTCGGAATAAGCGTGACTTATATCACTGCGGTAGTAAGCGTATTGACATACTTTGCAGGAAAAATATTCGATCTCAGCGGGGATTCATATATATATGCGCCTCTTGTGTATATACTTATACTTGGAGCGGTATATATACTGACTCTTCTGGGCCTGTGGAGATTTGCAGTGACGCTGTTCGTCAAAATAAGGAAATATATCCATATGTCGGCATTCAATTGTGCCGTGCTCGGAGCAATGTTCATTATATCAAAATACTGTGAAACATTTACCGATTATCTCGTTAATGGTATAGGAGTAGGCCTCGGCTTTGTCCTTGCGGTGTATATTACGGCTATAGTATATGACAGGATATATTCGGAAAAAGTTCCGTATTCTTTCAGAGGATTTCCTTTGATGATGATATATATAGGGATATTGAGTATGGCTTTCTGGGGATTTTCCGGTCATATAGCCAATTATTGAAAGGAATGAAATATATGTCCGTAAAAGGCGGAAGAAAAATATACAGAGCAAATACGAGCTACAAAAAACGAAAAGCTCTTAAAGCAGTAAAGATATTTTTTCTGATAATCCTGCTTGCAGTGCTTGTTTTTCTCGGATACTGCGTGGCACGCTCTGTTGCAGATTATCTTTCGGACAGGAACGAAGGAAATATCTCTGCGGATGATACCATTCCCTGGACTCCGCCGGCGGCTCCCGATGACGGGGAGGATATTGACAATAACGGCGATGCGGACGATGCCGTTCCGGAAGAAACTGTCAATAATGAAACTGCCGATAACGACAATTTTTCAGCTTATACGCTGCCGGTATCGGCTCTCGCTTCAGAAAGCGCATTGAAGGAAACGCTGGAATATGTCAAAGAAGGCGGATATACTGCCGTTATAGCCGTTCTTAAAGATGAAGGCGGAAAGATATATTATAAAACTGCCTCGGAAATGGCTGCAAGTGACGAAACTGCCGTTGCAGGAGATATGCAGGCAGGTCAGATATGTTCTATGATACGTTCCGCCGGATTTGTTCCGATAGCGGAGATAAACATTCTTGAGGATAACAACAGATACGGAATGAACAGGGACGGTTCGTACCATCTTATCAGTGATAATTCCGCATGGCTCGATAATGCGCCTGCCAAAGGCGGCAAGCCGTGGCTTTCTCCGTTTGATCCGTATACTCAGAGTTATGCGGAATTCCTTGCAAACGAAGTTTCGTCTTCCGGCTTTGAATATATCGTGTTTGACGGATTTGTATTCCCGCATTTCAGGAATTCCGATCTTAATTATATAGGAGATACAGTAAAGTCTGAAGATCGCTATAAGGCTCTTGTAAATATAGAAAATATTTCCGCCGATGCGGCGGTGAAAAACGGTTCCGTACCGATGATGATGACGTCGGCAGGGGATATACTCAGCGGCAAAGCGGAAGTTTTCAAGCCTGACGAGATCGCTTCCGGAATGATAGCGGTAAACTATGTCCCGTCCGAAATGGAAGGCACGGCGGTCATAAACGGTCAGGAAGTCGCTGTTTCCGAACTTTCTGCCTATGATCGGGCAAAAACGGTCCTTGGAGAGGTAAAACGCCTTTCCGGAGAAGGCAAGATGATCGTTCCCGTTATACGGCAGAATGATTTCAGTCAGGCGGATTTCAGCGAGATAATCGCTGCGGCAATAGACCTTGGAATGGATTCTTATATCGTTATGTGATGATTTTATGTTGAAAAAGCTACAATTCGGTAACAAGATATTACAAATTGGTTTTTCCTCTTAACAAAAACTTCCGTTTGTGATATAATTTTATCAGATAAATAATCCGTATCGTGCAGGAAACATCTTTTCTTAGATGAAAGGAGGATATGTCCTCAGGGACAGTGAAAAATGGAAAATAATTCTGAAACAAGATATGATGATGCTCCAAAAAAGAAAAAGAGAAAAAGAAAAAAAGTCAATCCAATAAAAAGATTTTTTATCATACTCGGAACGACAGCGCTTTCTCTTTTCCTTATCGTTATAATAACCGGTTCTATAATAGCGGCAGTGCTAACGGTATATGTCCTTCAGTTTGCCGATCAGGGAGGACCTATCTATATAGGTCTTGAGGATATGGATCTGGACTATACTACTTTTATATATGCTTATGATAAAGATGATTCCCTTGTGGAAATGGCGAGCGTGAGCAGGAATGCGGACAGGATACCCGTTTCTATCGACAAGATACCGCAGCATGTTCAGGACGCTTTTGTATATACCGAAGACGAGCGTTTCTATGAGCATGCGGGCGTTGACTGGAAACGTACATTTACTGCTTTCTTAAACGAGATACTGCATTTCCTCGGCGGACGTCAGGGCGGTTCTACTATAACACAGCAGCTCGTAAAAAACGTTACCGGAGATAATGACACTCAATGGGACAGAAAAATGCGCGAAATTTTCCGTTCCGCACAGCTTGAAAAATACTGTACAAAGTCTGATATTCTCGAAGCCTACCTTAATTATATCGGCTTCGGAGGAAGCGCGGCAGGAATACAGGCGGCGTCACTTAAATATTTCGGAAAGGACGTTTCCGAGCTTACCATTGCCGAGGGAGCGTGCCTTGCGGCTATACCAAAGAACCCCGAAAATTATAATCCCTTTGCAAAAGGCAAGATAGACAAAGAAACAGGGGAGTTCAAAACCGGTCTTGAATATAACACCGAACGTAAGGAGACCGTCCTCTGGCAGATGTATAAAAATGCCTGCATTTCCAAAAAGCAGTATGAAGAAGCTCTTGCGGAAAAGGTGGTTTTCCGCGACCCCAATGCCGAAAGCGATGACGGCAGCGGAAACAACAGCGAGAGCTGGTTCGTTGAAATGGTAATTTATGACGTAGTCTCGGATTTTCAGGAGCTTTACGGAATAAGCCAGAAAGATGCTATAGATAAGCTTTATAACGGCGGATATAAGGTCTATACGACCGTTGATCTTGATATGCAAAAAGCCGTTGAAGAAAAATATAATGATTACACAACGTTCTCCGAAACGGTCCTTTCGGATCCGCCCCAGTCTGCTTTTATATGTATGGACTATAACGGCAACATCAAGGCAGTTGTAGGCGCTATCGGGGAAAGGTCCAGAAATAACGACTGGAACAACGCCACCCGTTCGGCGCGTTCGCCGGGTTCCTGCATAAAGCCTATAACCTCTTACGGCTACGGAATGGAATATGACTATTATACATGGTCTACCATATTTATAAACAAGCCTCTTGAGAATGAAATAATCGATGAGGAGACCGGACTTCCCCGTAAATGGCCGTACAATTACAATTCAAAAAGCTGGGATTACGGAAGTTATTTCACGTTCCAGGCTTTGCAGCGTTCGCTGAACACCATTCCCGCACAGCTTATTGAAAGAGAAACTCCGCAGGCGGTATTTGAATTTTTGCAGAACCGTTTCCAGATAACAACTCTCAAAGCCCAGGACGCAGACATAGCTCCGCTTTCTGTAGGAGCGCTTACAGACGGTCTTACGCTCAGGGAACTTGTTGCTGCATATCAGCCTTTCGGAAACGGCGGAAAGTATTATTCTCCTACTTCATATACGGAAGTTGTGGACGCCAAGGGCAGGGTAGTGCTTCAGCATAAATACACGCCGATACAGTCTATAAGCAAGGAAAGCGCTTATGTAATGAACAAGCTTATGCAGACTGTTATCGAAGGACCTAACGGAACAGGACGCGCCGCCAAGCTGATAAATACTCCGCTCGTAGGAAAAACGGGTACTTCACAGGATTGGCACGACCTTTCATTTGTCGGATGCACTCCCGATTATGTAAGCGGTGTGTGGTACGGTTATGTTACTCCGAAAGAAGTACCTACCGGAACGTATTACAGTTCTTCTCAGGTATGGAAAAATGTTTTCGGGGATATTGCCGAAGCGGAAGAAGGAAAAGAATTCCCCGAATGTCCGGAAGTACAGGAGCTTTATTACTGTACGGTAACGGGACTTATTGCCAGCGGTACCTGTCCTACAGGCGATATAGGATATTATAAAAGCACTAATATTCCGGAAGTATGCTCCGGAAATCATCATAAAAACGAAGAAGAGGAAGATGAGGGCGATGATGCTTCGGCAATGCTTGATCTTGAAGCTATTGCTGTTGTTCCGTGAATATTATGAGCCGATCCCTATGATACTTTCAAAATGCTTTTCGGTATGTGCTTGGAAGGGAGCTTTATTATGGACTTTATAAGAATGACCTGTCCTTGTCATTTCGGACTGGAAAGTACTCTTAAATTTGAAGTATCAAGGATAGGCGGGCAGGATATTTCCGTTTCCGACGGAAGAGTATCTTTTTCCGGCGGATATGATGTTCTTGTAAGAGCAAATCTCTGGCTTGCATCGGCGGAAAGAGTCCTTATACAGCTTGCGGAATTTGATGCGTTTACGTTTGAGGAACTTTTTCAGGGAGTAAAAAATATCCCTTTTGAAAATTTTATAGGCAAAAACGATAGATTTCCGGTAAAAGGCCATTCGCTCAATTCAAAACTGCACAGCGTTCCGGATTGTCAGTCTATAATAAAAAAAGCCGCTGTGGAACGGCTGAAAGAAAAGTATGGCGTAAGTTATTTTGAAGAGACCGGAGCAGCATTCAAAATACAGTTCAGTATACTCAAGGATCATGCGGCAATTTATATAGACAGTTCCGGAGCGGGTCTCCATAAGCGCGGATATCGCCGGAATTCCAATGCTGCGCCAATAAAAGAGACTCTTGCGGCAGGGATAGCCGATCTCGCAAGAGTCCGTGAAAACAGCATTGTCTGTGATCCGTTCTGCGGAAGCGGCACATTGCTTATAGAAGCCGCTTACAAGGCGATGAATATCGCACCGGGGATAAGAAGGCGTTTTGCTTGTGACGAATGGGATGTGATCGGCAAGTCCATATGGTCTGAAGAAAGGACAAGAGCGCTGGATCTTATAAAAAAAGATACGGATTTTTTTGCATACGGCTATGACATAGATCCCGAAAGCGTTGCTCTTTCAATGGAAAACTGCCGCAAGGCGGGAATACAGAAGCGTGTGAAAATATCTCAGGCGGACGTTAAGGACTATGTAAACGAAAAGAATACTATTACGCTTTGCAATCCGCCGTACGGAGAACGTATGCTTGAGGTAAAGGAAGCGGAAAAGCTTTATTCTGTAATGGGAAAACGTTTTATTGCGGATAGGGAAAGCCCGTGTTATGTAATTTCTCCCCATGAGGAATTTGAAAAATTTTTCGGAAAGACTGCCGATAAGCGAAGAAAGCTTTACAATGGTATGATAAAATGCCAGCTTTATATGTATTTTAAGTAATAAAAACAGTCCTTGAAATTAAATCCAAGGACTGTTTTTTTATTGCCTTATATGTACGCCCTGCGATTCTATGAAATCTTCAAGATCTTCCTTGGCTTCTTCAGCCCATGAAGTTTCGTCCGGGATCAGATTATGCTTGCTGCCGTTTGTTTTTGCAGGGGTACGGGCCTCCGTTTCTTTTTCCTGAGGGATTTTTTTATTTTCTTTCATTGTTAGATCTCTCCTAAATAGTCATTGTTTCTTCTATCGGACCTATACTTGTGATAATATCATATATATAAATTATAGTAATAACTATCATGCTCCATGAAGTTATAAGTATAGGCAAAGTGCGTTTTTTATGATGTTCCGTATACGGCGGAAATTTTATGCTGCCTTTTGTAAAGGAAACGAGCAGCACTATTATGCCGATAATGAAAAATACCGGTATACAAACGATACTTATTACCGAAGCGGCAGTTTCGTCAAAATATTCCACGATCGAAGCTATAGAAACAACGGCGTTGTTTACCATATGACATATTATAGACGGTATTATGGAACCGGTTTTTAGGGTTATCATTGCAAGAGGTATGCCGATCAGAAATCCGAGTATCATCTGATACGGGTTGCCGTGCATAAGTCCGAATATTACTGCGGAAAAGAATATGGCAAATCTTCCGCTTATTTTTGCCGCTTGTCTCAATACTATGCCTCGATATATCAGCTCTTCTCCTATAGGAGCAATTATAATACTGATCATCACATCTACGGCATATGTTTTAGGGTCGTGTTCGATAACATAATCCATTCCCATGACTTCCAGACCGTTTGATCCAAGCGCCGACATTATGAACATAGAGCATATAAGTGATATCTGCTGAAAAAACAGCACAATAAATATGCATCTTACTAACTCTCCCGCATTCATACGGCTTGTATTGAAAAGCTCTTTAGGGTCATATCTTGTTATTGCACAGTAAAATATAAATACTATGATCGCCGAGATCGCCGGAAATCCGCCGCTCATCAGCACGTACCAGAAATCCATTATTGCTGAGCCGTTTTCATCATATCGGATATCATTTCCGGCAGCTTCGTAAACAGCGTATCCTGCAATACATATTATATTTATCAGCACATACAGTGCCAGAAGGACCAGACCGATCGCATTATAATTCCTGCGTATCTTCTTTTTCTCATCGGGAGAAACATAGTCCTGAGGCGGATAATAGTATGGAGGCGGAGCCTGCGGCGGTATCCCGCCGTTCTGCCCGTAATAATACATTATGTATAAAACTCCTTTCAGATATATCTGATGACCGAAACGACTCTTCCTATGATCTCACATTCGTCAACAATAATAGGATCCATAGTATCATTTTCGGGCTGGAGACGGTAATGACCGTCTTCTTTATAGAATGTCTTTACGGTAGCTTCTCCGCCGTTTACCATGGCGGCAACTATTTCGCCGTTGTTTGCATACGGAGTGCGTTCGATAACGACTATATCTCCGTCAAGGATAGCCGCGTTTATCATACTTTCACCGCGGACTTTGAGCGCAAAGAGTTCGCCCGAATAATTCTTGTTTTCGTGGAAATTTATATAATCCGTTATATCTTCCACCGCCGTGATAGGCTGACCGGCAGTAATAGTTCCGACAAGAGGTATTTTGGTCGCTCCTTTTCCGGAAAGCTTGATAGCTCTGTTGCAGCCGTCAACTTTATCCAGATATCCCTCGGAAACGAGCGTATTTACATACCTTGCGGCAGTAGATGTGGAGCGTATATCCAGATCGGCGCATATTTCACGTATGGAAGGGGCAAAACCTTCCTCCATTCTTCCTTTGATATACTCAAATACGCGTTTTTCCTTGTCGTTCATTATGACCATCCTTTCTATCAGTTTGTTTTTTCTTCCAGAAGTCTGAGGATCCTTCTCGATACTTTGTTTATGTCTCCGCAGCCGAGAGTGACTATAAGGTCGCCGCTTTCGGCATGTTCAGCTAAATAACGTGCTGTAAGTTCAAAATTTGCGTCGTGTTCTTCTTCCTCGAAATAAATGCTGCCGGGGATCTTATCCGCAAGCGCTTTGGTGTGTATTCCGGAAACGTTCTTTTCCCGTCCGCCCATTATGGCGGTGAGAACTACGATATCCGCTGTTGAGAGAGCTTCAGCAAAATCGTCCAGCAGAAGTTCCGTTCTGGAGAACGTAAACGGCTGGTGTACTGCCCATACGCGCCTGAAACCGAGAGAGTTTGCCGTCTTCAGTGTTGCGGCGATCTCCATCGGGTGATGAGCATAGTCGTCCACAACGGTTATGCCGTTTATTTCTCCGTATTTTTCAAATCTTCTTCCCGCACCGTGGAATGATCCGAGTCCTTCCGCTATTCCTTCGGGAGAAGCACCGGCTCCGTAAGCTGCTGCCGCGGCTGCAACGGCGTTGATTATATTATGCTCGCCGGGAATGTTCAGTACCGCGCTGCAAAAAGGAACGCCGTCTTTTATGATCGTGAATTCCGTTTGCATAGATCCGGTCTTTTTTATATTTACGGGATACCAGTTGTTTTTATCTGAATATCCGAAAGTTATTATTTTCTTATCCGTAATGTCCTTGACAGCTTTCATTGAATTTTCGTCGTCGCCGTTGATGATAACTGCGTCACGGGCGTTTTCACAGAATTTATGGAAAGATCTTATTATATTGTCAAGGTTTTTGAAATAATCAAGGTGATCCTCGTCAACATTCAGCACAACCGCAGTCCCGACTGAAAGGTTAAGGAAGTGATCCTGAAATTCGCAGGCTTCACAGATCATAGTACCGCTTTTGCCTGCGATGCCGCTTCCGTGTATGAGGGGGAGTTTTCCTCCTATTACGGCGCTTATGTCAATATTTTCCTTGACCAGTATCTGGGTTATCATAGAAGTTACCGTTGTTTTGCCGTGAGTACCGCTTACGCATACCGTATTTTTATGAAGTTCCGTAATTATGCCGAGCAGTTCGCTGCGTTCAAGGACCGGAACACCGCTTGCTTTGGCGGCTATAAGTTCCGGATTATCCGGAAGTATCGCAGCAGTATGGACGATAAGGTCCGCGCCGTTTATGTTTTCGGCACGCTGACCGAGAAAGACTTCTATCCCCATATCTCTTACGGCTTTGAGCGTTTCGGTCTCATTGTTGTCCGAACCGGTCAGAAAATATCCGAGAGAATGAAGTATCTGTGCAAGAGGGTACATTCCGCTGCCGCCTATACCTATAAAATGTATATGGCGCTTGCCGTTCAAAATTTGTTTATCCAAAATACACACCTCTCATGGTTTTGATTAAGAAATAATTAAGAATTTTCTGCTATAATGATATTCAGTGATATACATAGTATTGGTGAAATTTTATTTTTTAATACTGAATAATTTACCATAAAACATTCAATAATATGTTTGTAAACCGTATATCACAAATGTCAATTATCAAGGAGGACGTTTCAATGAACATCACTGACATTAAGATCAGGAAAATTATCCCCGATGGCAGACTGCGTGCAGTAATTTCCATCACCATCGACAATATGCTTGCCGTACATGACATAAAGGTCGTACAAGGCGATGAGAGATTATTTGTTGCAATGCCCAGCAGAAAGGATGAGAGCGGTATTTTCAGAGATATTGTTCATCCTATTTCTCCTGAAGCTCGTAAACTTGTAGAGGACGAGATACTCGATGCTTATACCCGCCATATTGAGCAGATGCAGGCAGAAGCAGAAGCAGAAGAGGCAGGTCTTTGATAGTATTGCGCCAGCAATGAGATAATTTTTTGACAGCTCCGTTTCATACGGGGCTGCCGTTTTTTATTTTATGCCAAGGATACGGGCGGCTTTCAGAATAGCGCACTGGGTTTTTGCGTCGGGAAGTTCGTTATTCATCACCATTTCAACGGCATCTTCTATTTTTACTTTTATTACGTCAAGAAATTCGTCTTCGTCAAGGTGCTGCTTGTCAAATGAAAGACCCGTTGCAAGATACATATGAATTTTTTCGCTGAGATATGCCACAGAAGGGTAGCATACGCCGAGGTACTCGAACTTTTCACATTCCGCTCCGGTCTCTTCTTTAAGTTCTCTCAGGCCGGCTTCGCGGTGATCTTCTCCGAATTCCAGTTTTCCTGCCGGAAGTTCGGTAAGCACCGTCTGAAAAGGATATCTGAACTGTTTTACCATAAGTATTTCGCCTTGATCGGTCAAAGGTACTATGCATACTCCGCCGGGGTGGATAACAAGTTCACGGTTCACTATCTCGCCGTTTTCAAGTTCGGCGCGGTCTTTTTTTACTTTTATTATTTTTCCGTCAAAAACGGGTTCTGATCCGATGGTTTTTTCAAAAAGATGCATAGAGATACCTCCGGTAATATTATAGTATATGCATACACAACAAATGTTCTGTTTTTATTATAACACATAGGATCTCATTTAACAAGGGGTTTTTCGCAATTTTTTACGTTTTTTATTAAAAAAATAGCGGAAAACTCTTGTAATGAACGCCAAAAGGAATTATAATAATAAATGTGAGCCGTGATCCGGTCACGGTCATACCTTAAAATATATGACGCTTTTTCATTATACACGAACGGAGGCTTTCTTTTGGGAAGAGAAAATATCATAAAAAAATTCAGTTTAAAGTCGTTTTTGTTTGAACGCAGGCTTTATCTTTTTGCTTTATTTATACCGATGATAATGCTGCTTGTGTCTTATTTGCTTTTCGGACTTTATCCGGTAAAAGATCAGTCTGTGCTGGTACTGGATCTGAACGGTCAGTATGTTTATTATTTTGAAAATCTGAGAGACGCATTCTGGGGGAACGGCAGCTTTGTGAACAGCTGGAGCAGAAATCTTTCCGGCGAAATAATCGGAATGTTCGCATATTATCTTGCCAGCCCGTTCACTATTATAGTTATGCTCCTTCCTCGCGCCATGATGACCGAATCCCTGCTGATAATGCAGATGCTGAAAGTAGGTTCAGCTTCGGTAACGTTCTGCTATTATCTGCGCCATTCAAAGAGAACAGCGCCGTATACCTCTCTGATCTTTTCGATCTTGTACAGTCTTATGTCATATATGGTAGTTCAGCTTATGGATCCTATGTGGCTGGACGGATTGGTCTATCTTCCGCTTATATGCCGCGGAATAGAGAAAATAGCCGATGAAGGAAAGTGGCTGATGTTCATAATCACGCTGTCGCTTATGTTCGTTGCTAATTTCTATATCGGCTGGATGATAGCCATTTTCTGCTGTTTTTATTTTCTGGCGTATTATTTTTTCATTTCCGAGAAGACGTATCCTTTCAGCTTTAAGAATATATTTCTTTCCGGAGTAAAATTTGCCTGCGGAGGAGTGCTTGCGGCTATATGTGCTTCATGGCTGCTTATACCGCTGTATTACAGCCTGAGTCTCGGAAAATTTGAGTTTACCGACCCAAGCTATGATATGAAGCCCCAGTTTGATTTTATAGACTTTTTTGTAAATCTGCTGCCTAATGTTTATGATACCTGCCGTCCGGAAGGTTCTCCCGTCGTTTACTGCGGAGTGCTTACTATACTGCTTGTGCCGCTGTATTTCTTCAACAGCCGGATAAAGCTCCGCCAGAAGATAGGCTTTGGACTTATAGCCCTTACCATAGTTCTTTCTATGTATATGTATACGGTAGACCTTGTATGGCATGGTTTTCAGGTCCCTAACTGGCTGCCTTACAGATATTCGTTTACGTTCAGCTTCCTGCTGCTGATAATGGCTGCGCAGGCGTTTGATAATATAAAAGGAATAACTTACAAAGAAATAGGATTTGTATTTTTCCTGCTCCTCGGATATGTATTTTATATAGACAAGCAGGATATTACGATCACCGCCAATGGAAAAGAGATAGAAAAGGTCCATCTCCTGGCAACGGTATGGTTTACGGCAGGAATGGCTGCAATATATGCGCTTCTTCTTTATATGCAGAAAAAACATTATAAGATAAAGCCGGTGCCTATAGTTATTGCCGCTTTTGTAATTGCCGAACTGACATTTACCACTACTTACAATATGTATAAGATCGATAAGGATGTGGTCTACTCAAAGCACAGTTCATATAACAGATACATCACCCTCGGAAGAAATACCGTTGAAAAGATATATGATATGGACGACGGAGTATACCGCATAGAAAAAGATTTTCACCGTACCGTAAACGACGCTATGGCGTTTGGTTCTTTCGGACTGTCACATTCAAGCTCCACGCTTAACGCAGCGCCTATACAGTTCCTTAGGAACCTCGGATTTTCTTACGGCGGACACTATATAAAGTATAAAGGCGCAACATATGTTACCGACGCTATATTCGGCATAAAATATATTATGGAAAAAGGCGATGCTGCCAAAGAGACCGAAGATGAATTCGGAGTAGTGTCGGTAGAGCCTCCCGAAATAGCCGTATCAAAGCATTATGACGATCTTGTCCTTGCAAACGGAGATAAGAAAGAAATAATGTATGTATATAAAAATCCGTATGCTCTCCCCATAGCTTTTATGGCTGACAATTCAATTGCCAACCTTGAGTTCGATACTTGGGAAAACCCTTTTGAAAATCAGAATAAGCTGCTGTCCGCTCTGCTTTCGGACGAGCAGCAGGACTTTTTCAAAAGAGTCGATATCGATAATATTGTTCCCGAAAATGCAAAACCTTCAACTTACGGGACTCATACAAAGTACGTTACGCGTATCGAAGGCGAAAATTCTCATATAGAATTCATTTTCACTGCGCCTACGGACGATATGATGTATATGTATTTCCCGTCAAGCTATGAAAGGGAAGTCAACCTCTGGCTGAATAAGGATTTTCTCGATTATTATTATGAAGGCGGAAAAATGAATATCCAGACGCTGGGCAGATTTGAGCCCGGCGAAGAAATATCTCTTATAACTACCATAAAAGAAGAAAAGAAAGAAGTTCTTTTCAAGGATAATTATATCTATTACCTTGACGAAGATAAGTTCCATGATGCGGTCAGCGAACTTCGTAAAGAGCCGCTGGAGATAGAGTCGTTCAAAGAGGATCATATCAAGGGTACGGTCACTGCCGAAAATGACGGGATCCTGTTTACGACCATATCATGGGAGCCGGGCTGGAAAGTTTATGTTGACGGCAAGAGAACAGAACCCGTTGAGCTTGTAAATGCCCTTGTAGGCGTTCCCGTTTCGGCAGGTACTCATACCGTTGAGTTTAAATTCTTCCCCAAAGGAATGGTTCTGGGAATGATACTGTCCTTGATGGGCATTATTACCGTTGTGATAATAGGAGTATATGAATATAAAAAGCGTCATTTCACAGCAGAGGCAGTAATTATGCCTGCGAAAAACATTGAGGTAAGCATTGAAGACAGCGATGATGTTTCCGGATCTTCCGCGGAAGAAAGTATCGACATTCCTATAGGAAACAATATTGACGAAAACATACGGCAAAGTACGGATATCTCCATTACAGATGATCCCGACGGCGGAAAAAGCGATGATATCGGAACGGATCCGATAAATAATGAAGAAAATATATGACCTGCCGTTAGTTAAAAAGACAGGTCAGCCTGCAAGCGCAGCTTTACGGCAATAAAAAAAGTTCCGGAACATACTTCCGGAACTTTTTTTATGCTTTTAATGTTTTTTAGTAATTGCTTGAAAATTCCTGTACCCAGTAATATTTTCCGTTTTTCTCGTAACAGCCGACTCCTATATATGTATATTCCGGACTGAGTATATTTTCCTTATGCCCCGGAGACTTCATCCATGAATCCATAACTTCTTCGGCAGATTTCTGGAATGCTGCAATATTTTCACCCATATAAACATTTATTATGCCGTTATCTTCATAGACTGTGAAGCAGTCGGTGCCGTCGGGACGCTGATGCGAAAAATTTCTTGAGATCTCTTCAGCCCTTATAGCCGCTATATCGGAAAGAACGTTATCTTTTGAAACGGCATCAAGTTTTACGGCAGCACGTTCTTTATTTACGAGCTCGATCACGGTATTTGCCATTTCCTCGGTAGTTGACTGTTTGAAGGTCTTGGAATTCTTATCGGTCACGCTGATACTTATCGTTTTGGAAGTAGATTTGCTGTAACCGTTTGCAAATATCTGTATTTTTGCTGTGCCGGCTTTTTTAGCGTTTATTGTAAGCGTTATAGTGTCGTCTTTCCATTTTCCCCATGAAACAGAACAAATACTTTTATCACTGCTGATTGCGGAGATCTGTTTTGAGCCTTTTACGGTCAGTGTGATCTTGCCGGAACTTCCGGCTTCGATATCAAGGCTATTGTGATCCGAAGAAATAATTGATTTTTTGACATTTACTTTGCATTTTAAAGTTTTTCCGGACGTTTTGGCATAGATGTATACGGTGCCGGTCTTTTTGCCGGTTATTCTTGCGGAGTTGTTTTTCAGAGCTTTGACTTCTGCGATATCGCTGTCTCCGGAAGACCATTTTATGTCTTTGCCTGCATTGGAAACTTTAAGATCGACATAATAGCCTATCGGCAGGTCAAGGCTCGATTTGTTTATTTTGGGAGATGCCGCAGAAACGGTGACTGTGCAGAATGATACCACCATTAGTACCGCAGCCGCCAAACAAAGTAACTTTTCCGAAAATGATCTCATTATCTTATCCCTCCGCAAGAATTTATCATATATTAATTTTATCAGGATTTCTAATTCTTGTCAATAGCGGTTTACGAATTTAACTGTAAAATCATTCCGATAATTCCTGCTCAGCAGACGAATAGGGGATACCGTTTTCATTCAGAGCGGCTGCAAGATCATCGTAAGCATTTGCGGTCGCGGAATCTTCAACTGTAATATGTACTTCGATATTATCTCCGGCTGCCTTTATAGCGTCGATAAGGGCGGATAATTCGTAAGAACTGTTCTGATACAAATATGAGCTTCCGGAAACGGTAACATCTATGTAGCTGATCTCCGAAACGGAGACATCGGTTCCCGTATCGGACTCTGTATTGGTATCCGATATCTGACCTTCTACCTGAACTGCGTCATTTCCGAAACCGTCGCCGCTTCCCAGACCAAAACCGAATCCTTTTCCAAAGAACGCAAGCAGTGCAACGATTATGATGATTATCAGCAGGACGATTATTATTCCTCCGCCTTTTTTGCTGTCTTTTTCCTTTGACATAAGTTTCACCTCATTTTGAAATATTTATTACCGCGCAGTAAAAATAAGGATATTCCTCGGTTACTGCCTTTATCGGTTCTCCGATCGGATCCGATACGATGACAGAAGCAGTTCCGTGCTGATCTCCATCGTATTCAAATATGCCTATTATGACGCTGTCTTTTGTAAATCCTGAATTGTCAAGAATATTGATAAGTTTTTCCGTAACGTTTTCGGTCTTGTCTATGTCAAATTCACCGATGTTTGTTTTCCCTTTAAAAACTTTGATGTGCGGTACAGTAGTGTTGTCTTTTTCGTGAACGTCAAGCTGGATATGTATGATATTTCCTTTTTCGAGACCGGAAAGCGCCTGCTGATTTCTGGCAGCGTTTTCATCGGCGCTCATTAACCGCTGCATTTCGGTATCGGCTTCTTTCCGCCAATTTTCTTTTTCCAGTTCAAATTCGTTATGTTCTTTTTTTGCTTCGGCGGCAATGCTTGCTATTTGTTCCTGAGCCTGAGCTTTTGCTTCGTTTGCCGAAGCGTCGGCTTTTATGATGAACCAGAAAAGGATTATCATAGTTATATCGAGCAGGGTAGTGAAATCAAGAAAGATCCTGTTCTTTTTCATCCGGTTCACCTGCTTTGCCGATGGAATTTTCCGAATTGATATCAAGGGTATTGCGCTTTATGCATATATGGTAATTTTCATTATTGCTTTCTATAAAAGGGCTTAGGAAACAATCGGCAAATTTGAATACAGAACCGCCGACGGCTCCCCAGAAGGTAGAGGTGAGCGCTACAAAGAAATTGTTCATCAGCATATCTGATGAATCG
>CANRJZ010000009.1 GCA_947631055.1 uncultured Clostridia bacterium
TATGACAAATTTTTTACAAAAAAAGGAGCGTATTTTATGAAGATCAAAAAATTACTTGCGGCGCTGACTGCGCTTACTATGGCAGCTTCCTTTGCGGCTTGCGGAGGTTCAAAAGATCCTGATGATATTACAGAAGAAGAATTTGAAAGTGCCGCTGCCGAACTGGACGATATGTCCGACGAAGAGTTAGAGGAAATATTTGACGAACCCGATGAGGAGGCTGCTGAGGATACTACTGCCGAAACCACTGCGGAGACTGTCGAGGAAGAGATTATTATTGAACCTACCGAAGAAATACTTGAAGCAGATATGTATTCGGGAAAAGTACAGATCGCAAATCATGTTTTTCAAATGCCTATAAAAATAAGTGATCTTATTGATGCAGGCGCAGAGTTTGAAAGTAAAAATGGAGAGAAAATAGAAGATATAGATAAATATTTTATTTCTTCCGGAGAAAGTTCAAGATTTTATTTTTATTTGGATGGTGTGAAATGTGGTGGGCTTTTTATTTCTAATCAGAGTGACACAAGAATAACATTGAGAGATTACAATAAAAGTATATGTTTGTTATGTTTGCCAAGATTAGTTATAAGTGAGAGAGAGTGTCAATATGAAATAGATAATGTGATTTTTCCCGGAGGTTTGAGAAACGGAAGTACAAGAGAGGAACTGGAAGCTGCTTATGGAGAGCCTATAGAAATAGATCAGGGTGACAAGAGCTGCGATATTTATAACTACTGTAAAGCTGATGAAAGTAGTTATCGGAAGGTATACAATGGTGCGAACTATTTGATACGTCCTGAAGAGACAAATTACGTAGAAGCTGGATATAATGTGATAATTGATCTGGAGACAGATACCATATCTATTAATCGATACGGTATTGCAGATACAAGTGAAGAAAATTGACAGCTTAAAAGATTATAAGTCAAATATAACATTTTTCGGCATATAAAGCAGGAGCTGATATTCTTTTTCTGCTCATTATTAACAATTTATCAAAAAAAAAAAAACAACATGTTAAACACTTCGTTCATAAAATGTGCTACAATTATCACCGTTAGAAATTATGACAAATTTTTTACAAAAAAAGGAGCGTATTTTATGAAGATCAAAAAATTACTTGCGGCGCTGACTGCGCTTACAATGGCAGTTTCCTTTGCGGCTTGCGGAGAAAATGACGAAACACAGAGCGGCGAAGCGGACGGAACAACTGCTTTTGAGGAGAATGCAGAAAACGACAGCGAAGAGGAAACCACAGCCGAAACAGATGCAGCAGAAGAAGAGGAAGATGAGATAATAGAGCCTACCGATGAGATACTTGAAGCAGATATGTATTCGGGAAAAGTACAGATTGGAGATCATGTTTTTCAAATGCCTATACAGTTTCAGGATCTTATTGATGCCGGAGCAACTTTTAAAAGTATGGGTAATAAAATAGATATTGATTCAACAGTAATTGATGCCGGTGATCATGAGAGTTTTAGTGCTATTTTTGATGGCGGAAAAGACTATGGGATTTTTATTACTGTTTATAATAATTCAGATGGGCGAGCACTGCTTAAAGATTGTGAAGGTTCTTGGAACGGTCAATTTTTTACAGATAGTATATTTGAAGATTGCAAAGAAATTATTTTTCCCAAAGGAATTAGAGTGGGTTCTACTGAAGACGAGATGTTATAAGCTTTTGGAGAACCGACAGAAAAAGATTTGGACAGGTATTACTACGAATCCAGCAATAATATTGAGGTATCGTCCGGAAAATATCATGACGGCGGATATGATAAAAAGTATAAATTAGGTGAATATAGTTATAGAATTGATATTGATTTAGAAACAAAAAAAATAAAGACAATTGATTTTAACGATACATCTGAATTTGTTGTTGGAACAATGACATATGAGGAAGCGAATAGTAAATAATAGAACATCGGTTTACGAAAAATTCAGAAAATATTGTTGAATAGCGGAAATTTTTGTATTATAATATTCTCTTGTCAATTATTGAAACGAGGGTTTGTTATGAACGAAAATATTACCGTCCGCACGGCGGAGCTGTCGGATATAGATACACTTGTAAAATTCCGTTTTCTGTACCAGGGCGACGCGGAGGGCGGACTTACGGAATTTCAGAAAGAGTGTCTTTCAAAGCAGCTGCCGGAATTTTTCCGTGAGCATATCGGAAAGGATTTTACCGCTTATCTTGCGGAATTAAATGGTGAAGTGGTAGCTACCGTTTTTATGGTCCGGCTCGAAAAGCCTGCAAGCGTTCACTTTCTTAACGGCAAGACCTGTTACCTGATGAACGTTTACACCGCCGAAGGATACCGCAGGCAGGGGATAGCTTCAATGCTTCTTGACAGGCTTATTTCCGACGCCCGTTCCGAGGGGATAACCTGTATTGACCTTTCCGCAACGGCTATGGGCAAGCCTGTTTATCTGAAAAAAGGCTTCATCGAGCGCGGAAACACCGAAATGCGCCTTGAGATCAAAAATTCGGCAGGCTGAGCCTGCACGCCTACAGGCGTAGTTTAGTGATTTCGCGCCTAAGTATAATGTGTGGCAAAGCAAAGTACTATCTGAAAAAATCTGCACAACAATAAAATTGAGAGTTGAGATATAAGCATTACTGCAATATCTCAACTCTCAACTCTTAAATCTTATTTTTAGATAGCGCTTTACATAATACACGGTATATTTATGCGTGAAATCTCAAAACAAACCTTGAATGGGTGCAGGCTCAGCCTGCTCTCAACTCTGCTCAGATCTGTCCTTTTATTTTGCAAAGAGTGTTTTTTTCAAGACGGGAGACCTGTGCTTGTGAAATACCTATCTCATTGGCGACTTCGACTTGGGTCTTTCCGAGAAAAAAGCGAAGATAAAGAATGTTTTTCTCCCTCGGCTGGAGCATATTTATCGCTTCTTTAAGGGAAATTTCATCGAGCCAGTTGGTATCGTCGTTTTTATCTCCCACCTGATCGAGAACATAGAGCGTATCTCCTGCGTCCGAATAGACCGGTTCGTAAAGCGAGATCGGGTCGGTTATGCTTTCAAGTGCAAGAACTACATCAGACTGTTTAACGCCTATCATGTCGGAAATTTCCTTTACGGTGGGTTCTTTCTGCTTTTCGGCAGTAAGCTGCTCCTTTGCCTGCATAGCCTTGTACGCAAGGTCACGCAGGGAACGGCTCACGCGGATAGGGTTGTTGTCACGCATATATCGGCGGACTTCTCCGCATATCATGGGAACGGCATATGTGGAAAAACGCACGTCAAGATCGGTGTTGAAATTGTCGATGGCTTTCATAAGTCCGATACAGCCCACCTGAAAAAGATCGTCGGCATTTTCGCCCCTGCCTATGAATTTTTGTATAACGCTGAGAACAAGGCGGAGATTGCCGTTTATGAGCTTCTGCCGCGCTTGTTTGTCTCCTTGCTTGCAGAGCTTTAAAAGTTCCATTTTTTCAGACTCTTTAAGTACCGTCAGCTTGGAAGTATCCACGCCGCTGATATCGACTTTATTATAATACATAAATATCGGCTCCCGACAATAATTTCTGTTAAGATTATTGTCAGGAGCCAATTTTAATATTCATAGCAGATAACAAACAATAATTGGAAATTACATTATTACTTTTTCCAGTTCACGCCGCAGCTTTTTTATGATACGTTTTTCAAGGCGTGAGATATATGATTGAGAGATGCCTATTATATCTGCTACCTCTTTCTGGGTCTTTTCCTTGCCGTCTATAAGCCCGAAACGCATTTGCATTATGCATTTTTCACGTTCGGGGAGGCGTTCCACCGCTTCAAGAAGGATATTCTTTTCCGCTTCGTTTTCTATGCCGCCGTTTACGGTGTCCTCGTCCGTTCCCAGAATGTCGGAAAGGAGAAGTTCGTTGCCGTCCCAGTCGATGTTAAGAGGCTCGTCTATGGAAACTTCATTCTTGTACTGACTGGTTTTCCGCAGAAACATAAGTATCTCGTTTTCTATACACCGTGAAGCATATGTGGCAAGCTTGATATTCTTGCTGGGGCAGAATGTCTTTACCGCTTTGATAAGTCCTATAGTTCCGATAGAAACAAGGTCTTCAATGCCTATGCCGGTCGATTCAAATTTTTTTGCAATATAAACTACAAGGCGAAGATTGTGGGTGATAAGGATCTGTCTGGCGCGTTCCTCGTCGGTCTCAAGCATAAGGAAAGTTTCTTCTTCCTGATCTTTTGAAAGAGGTGCAGGAAGGGTTTCCGGACCGTTTATATAAAATATGTCGTTATGTCGTCGGAATAACAGCCTCTTTAGCAATTTTTTCAATTGTTCTGAAATGTTCATTTTACTGCCAGTCCTTTCGGTTTTTGATTTTATAGTATTTTGGGATTGAATACTGCATATTCCATATCTCTGTTTACAACGCCTATGTAAACATCTGCCGATCTGCGGATACGTGTTTCCGGATCTTTTATGATAACTGATGAAGGTTTGAAAACCGGCAGCATTCCTCCCGAAGAAATGGTCGAAAAGGGGATGAGCCTCCAGTCGTGAACGTTTTTCTCAGCGGAAAGAACTTCTTCCAATTCCTGCGGTTCAAAAATTTCAGAAAGGTAATTTTTTCCGCAGACGATCACCGGTCTGCCTGTAAAAACGTCAGTAAGATTATTTCCGGTGTCGCTTACAGCGGTAAAAGAGACCGTTCTGCCGTTTCTTGTTACAGTAACGGTGTATTTTTCATCCGATGAGTTGCCGTTATCAATATAAAATCTGAAAAATGAAATTGCTGCATATGATATTATTGTGGAAATTACCAGCGTCAGCAGGGAAATATTGACATACAATACCGAATTGTGCCAGATCATATTTTTTCCTCCGGAAAGAACGGATATCCCGTATTCTATCCCTGCAAAAATAAAACTTACGAAAAAAAATATAAGACCTATCCTGTACAGTTCTTTGGGAGTTCTTCCGCTGAAAGCCATAACGATCATCAGAGCTGCTGACAGTATCCTTATTATCAACAGCAGCAGTGTGTTCAGTTCCGGAAGAAGTATAACCAGTGAAAATATACTTCCTATTGCTGCTGCAAAAATACATTTCCCGTTTTTCAGATAGGAATGTACCAGCCGTGCGGTAGTTTTCAGCAGAAAAAAATTGGCGTAAATGCTCGTAATTATAAGAATGTCAACATATATGTACATTTGTTATCTCCATACCGTAAATTTTTTTCTATAGTCCGATTATATCATGTCCCGAAATAAAAAAATGTCGGTTATGGGACAACGTGAAAAATCGTCGGAATAAATAAAAATGTCCCCCGTTATCCGTCGGGGGACAAGCATATTTTATAAAGTGTGTTATTAATGTATGCGCTGACTGTTTTTTCAGCGCCGATCTTATCATTCTTGTTTTGAAAGCAGGGAAGTCAGATGACTTATAAGTTCTGCGATCTGCGGCTTGGAGAACTGGGCGTCCGCACCGACGGCTTTTCCTTTTTCTATCATCTGCTCGTTTATAAGTGACGAGAACAGTATAACCGGTATCTTGCAGAGAACGCTGTCGTCTTTTATGAGCTTTGTAAGGCGGTGTCCGTCCATTCTTGGCATTTCGATATCGCTGATAACGCATGCAATATGTGAAGTGATATCGCCCTCCTGATCCTTGAATTGCGATATGTAGTCCCATGCGTCCTGACCGTTGCTGAATGAGGAAATGTTGTGATACCCTATATTATTCAGCGAATCTGTTATAAGTTTATTCAGGAATTTTGAATCGTCAGCAACTATTATGCGCTTGTTTCCTATTTCTTCCGAAGGATGCATGGATCTGTCTATGCCTTCAAGATCAAGACCTGCGTTCTTGTTGAGCGTGGCGACTATTTTTTCAAAATCAAGTATGATTATGATCCTTCCTTCGATCTTGGCAACGCCTGTGGCAAGACCTATAGCGTCCATTGATGAACTGTCTGCTATTGCAGGAGGATCGGCAATTTCCGCCCATGAGATACGCTGTATGCCTTTTACTTTTGTAACGTGGAACGCAACGTTCATTTTGTTGAATTCGCATATGATGAAGATCTCCTTGCCGGATCTTTCGTGCTGAACGTTAAGTACTTTGTGCAGATCTATGACGGATATCAGCTTGTCGCGCGGAATGAATACCCCTTCTACCGCTTCCGGAGAGTTCGGCACGGGCGTGACTTCCTGATTTATCATAATTTCAACGACTTTGGAGATATTTATCCCGAAATTATTGTCACCCACCTGGAATTCAAGCATTTCCAGTTCATTGGTGCCGCTGTCGAGCAGAATATTTGTATCCATAAAAAAACCTCCCGAAGTAATTTGACTTAAAAACATTATACAATATTTTTAATAAAAAATCAATATGATACTTATGCAGATGCTCCCGGCAGATCATTCGCCGTTAAGACGCTTTATAGCGCGGATATCATTTCCGACAAACACAAGAGTTTTGAAAACGCCGAAAATACGGGATATTATGCGGTCGTTGTAACTATTCTGGAGTTCGGTTGCCGAAAGATTGGTACTGATTATTGTGGGCAGACCGTTATTTATTCTTGAGTTGATTATATTGTAAAGCGCCGATTCATAAAAAGGAGTACGGAATTCCGAACCAAGATCATCAAGAACGAGCAGGTCCGCCCCTATCAGTGTCTGCATGGTATCTGACCCGGAAGCGTCATAACGCCCGAAATGTTCTTTTTCAATTTCTCTGAGATAATTGAGAAGCGATCCGTAAGCGGCTGTATATCCTTGTTTTGCTGCCTGCTTTGCTATAGAAAGCGAAAGATGCGTCTTGCCGAGACCGGTTTTTCCTATCATAAGCAGACTTGGAGAATTTGTTGAGAAAGACCCTGCATAATCTTTGCAGAAATTGAGGTTTTCTTCCATTTTGCGGCGGCAGTCTATGCCGTTGTCGGTTTTTCCGTTATAATAGTCAAGAGAAAAATGTTCAAAGTCACATTCCGGCATATTTGCTCCTGAATTAAGAGCGTCAACGGCAAGCTGATTAAGAAGTTTGTTGAAACACTGACAGCGTTCACCGTTGATATATCCTTTATCACTGCATATTTTGCAGTAATATGACTGTTCAAGAAAATCTTCGGGAAAACCTCCGCTTTTCAGCAGCTTTTTTATCATTTGCTGTCCCTGCAGGTTTTGTTCTTTTATTTTATCGAAATTTTTTTTAAGATTCTTGTCTTTCCGTATAATGAGCTTGGAAAGTTCTATGCTGGTACGTGCAAGCTGGGACCTTATTTCAGCGATCTCAGGTATAAGACGTTCAGCTTCAGCCGCTCTGGCGCTCAGTTCATTTTCTGCGCGGAGACGTCTTTGGTGTATGATATGATCTGCTTGTTCGTATAAATTTTTATCGTATGACATATGATCTTCTCCTTACGGGTCTTATGTTTTTCATATCTTAGGAGTATTGTTCATTGCGTGTTCGACCAGACGGTCAAGGTCATAGGAATGTTTGTCACTGTCCGGATAAGCCGTTTTGGAACTTTTTTTAGAGACAGGCGATCCTGAACTTTCCGGCGTATCGGTTTTAGCGGCTGCAACAGTTGAAATTCCCTTTTCTTGCCATGAAAAAAGTATCTTGTTCATATAGCTGAATTTTACTTTTCCTATATTGTCTATAGTTTTTTCGTATGAATACACTATAAGATCGATCGAAAATCCTTTATCAGCCCATTCTTGTATGAATTTCTTTTCCGTCGGGGTAAGGGTGCGGTCAAGTCCAAGCTTAGCGACGATCTGTCCTTCAAGGGAGAAATACTTTTGCAGAGCGATCATTTCGTCCGAAGCTTGTTTATGGGTAGTTATACCTTTGTTGTGCCAGGACATGGCTATCTTTTCAATATAACTTATATTTGCTTTGTTGATCTGCACGGAAAAATCTATTATCATAAGAAGTATATCCGGAGCCATTCCGCAGTAATCTCTCAGCCAAAGAAGAGTACGTTGTTCCGTGTAGTTAAGCAGCCTCCCGAAGGAAGCCTCCGCTGAACGAAAAAGGAATTTTATGTCATCAGAATTCTTTACTCTTTCGGCTATTTCTTCCGGAGAGATCATTTTAGCGGCTTTTTCATGTTCGTTTTTGGCAGCGGTCATATCCTTGACGTCTGACATGCTTTCGGACTTTACATTATTTCTTTGACGGATATCGGCAGGAGCAGTGCCGTCAGCATAAATAATGCCCACGTGCTGCCAGTAAGAAAGGGCGTCTTCAACGTCTTCTTCGGTAACACCTACGGCTTTTCCCACTTCGGACAGGTCTATGTCCGATATTTTATTTTTCAGTATGTAAAGAAGAACTTTAACTGCTTTTCCGCCGGCAAGCTTCAGACTGTCTGCAACGGCGTCCGGAACGGCAAAGACCCCGTTTCCGCCTCCCCAGTTTACGAGATATCTCATATTCAAGACGTATTTTCCCGCGAAAATACTGCTCCTTTCAAAAAGTGACGTTTTCATACGGCAAAGTATAAATTTCTTCAAAGCCGCTGTAAAAAATATTATAACATATTTTCAGAAAAAAATCATTAAAAACTTGACCAAATTTTATTTTCGTGATATTCTATAAATATAGCGGTCTAAAAGGGGCATTTTGAACATAAGAAAGAACGTTCTGCTCTTTTGGCAAGAAAGGAGAAATTTACAGCTTATGGAAGAAAACCTTAATGATACCAATATACCTTCCGAGGAAAATGCGGAGTTTGATGCTCCGGCAAAAAGGGTTCAGTATACCAAGCGGCAGAGTATTACTTATACACTGCTGTCGATCGCGCTGTTTTTTGTGATATATTTTGCTGTCAAAGCAATAACGGGGATAATAAACGCTCCCTATAAAATGTTTGCTGACGGAGAACAGATCTCCGCAGAACGTACGGAGGAAATTTTTGGAATGAGCGGCATTTCTCCGGAAAGCGATTACAAAATTGAAAATATACATCTTTATAAAGATGCTCAGGGATATTATTTTACGGCACTGTTTTCCTGTGATGAGATCGAAGAAGATGAGGAAGATTACGGTTATATGTCCCATGCCGAAGATGTGCTGACATTTGGTTTCGGCGATCCGCAGACGGATATCGGGATAGATTTTTCCCCGTATGAAGATGTTCCTTACGAGACAGAATATGCTTACGGCGAAAAATATGACATTATAGATGAACCTACTGCTTCGGTGAGCTTCTTTGAATGGGAGGACAGGCAGTATGCCCTGTACGAAAAGTACGGGTACAATATTCCTTCGGAAATAAAGAGTGCGTTTTCCGGAGCGGAAAAAGTGTTCTGAAATGGTTGCAATCTTATTTGAAAAGTGGTATAATAATGGTATGCGTGGTAATTCCGCGGAAAAGTCGGCGGGAATTGCCTTTATATGGTGTTTGAAGGAGAATTTCAATTGACGGATCATAAAGAAAATGTCAGGGAACTGATAACTGCCGGCGGAAAAACTCCGCTGTGCTTCCTGCACAGTTTCGGCTGCCGCCAGAACGTCAGCGACGGTGAAAAGATACTCGGATCGCTTTGCAGCATAGGTTACGGCGTTACCGACGACATTACTGCTGCCGATCTGATAATATACAACACTTGTGCTGTAAGAGAGGGCGCAGAGCTGAAGGTATACAGTCTTGTCGGCAACCTTAAAAATCTGAAAAAGAAAAAGCCGGAACTTATCATAGGTCTTTGCGGCTGTATGGCTCAGCAGGAAAAGACAGTAGAAAAAATAAAGAGAAGTTATCCTTATGTAGATATGGTCTTCGGAACATTTGCTCTGGAAAAACTTCCGGAACTCCTTTACAAGGTGCTTACGGAAAGGAAGCAGGCAGTAGACATAAATGAGTACAGCACGGGATTTCCGGAGGATATACGTCCGGTAAGAACGGACAAGTTCAATGCCAGTATTCCGATCATGTACGGCTGCAACAACTTTTGTTCATACTGCATAGTTCCCTATGTCAGAGGAAGAGAACGAAGCCGCCGTCCGGAAGCAGTTATCAATGAAGTAAAGGAACTTGTCGGTTCGGGCTGCAAGGAAATAATGCTGCTGGGACAAAATGTCAATTCATACGGAAGTACGCTTGAGGATAAAATTAATTTTTCCGGACTTCTGAGAATGATAAACGATATAGAAGGCGATTTCAGGGTAAGGTTTATGTCATCGCACCCTAAAGATGCCACAAATGAACTTATAGACACTATCATAGACTGTGATAAGATATGCAAGCATCTGCATCTGCCGCTGCAGTCCGGAAGCGACAGGATACTAAGCGCGATGAACCGGAAATATACTTCCGGAAAATATATGGAGATAGTCGATCACGCAAGGAGCAGGATACCGGATTTTTCTTTCAGCACCGATATAATAATCGGTTTTCCCAACGAGACTGCGGAAGATTTTGCTGACACAATGAAGATCGTCAGACAGGTAAAGTATGATAACATTTTTTCTTTCATATATTCCAAGCGTACAGGTACAAAGGCTGCCGATATGGAGGACGCTACTTCCGATGAAGAGAAAAGATCACGCATGAAGGAACTGCTTGAAGTCCAGCGTGAGATCTCTTCCGAAGGGTTCAGACGGTTTATAGGACGGACGCTTACGGTGCTTTTCGATTCCGACGACGGTGACGGAATGTTTTCAGGAAAGAGCGACGAATTCATTATTGTCAAGGCGGAAGCGGACAGCTCCGTTATCGGCAAGGTAAAAAAAGTAAGGATCACTAAGTCATTCAACTGGGCTTTACAGGGTGAAATAATATAATAATTTTTAAGGAGATATTTATATGAACGTTATCGAAAAAGCAAGAGAACTCGGACAGCTTATACAGGCTGATGAAAGGTATGCGGCTTATTGCAGGGCAAAGGAGGCCAACGATAAGGACGAGACTCTTCAGCAGCTGATAAACGAATTCCAGACAAAGCGTGTAGAACTTAATATGGAGATGTCCAAGGACGATCGCAGCGCCGAAAGACTGACGGCTCTTGATGATGAGATCAAGTCCCTTTACGGCACTATTATGGCAAATGAGAATATGGCTGCTTATAACGAAGCCAAAAATGCGATGGATCATATGTTAGGTCAGATAAATATGGTAATAACCGGTTCTGCAAACGGCGAAGATCCTATGACCTGTCCTACGGAACAAAGCGGATGCAGCGGAAGCTGCGCGTCCTGCGGAGGATGTCACTGACGGAAATAAAGTTTAAGTTTTTATTCTGAATTGAGAGGAGAACGATGACCTGCCGTATCAAACGGCGGGTCAAATGCGGTATATTATGGCTATGCAGATAGATTATGAACGCCTTTCCCCGATGATGAAACAGTATTTTGCGGTTAAAAACAAGTATAAAAATCATATACTGTTTTTCCGGCTCGGTGATTTCTATGAGATGTTCTTTGATGATGCAGTCCTTGTTTCAAGGGAACTCGGACTAACTCTGACAGGTCGCGACTGCGGTCTTGAGGAACGCGCTCCGATGTGCGGCGTTCCGTATCATGCCTGCAATCAATATCTTAAAGAACTTATAGATAAAGGTCATAAAGTGGCTGTCTGCGAACAGCTTACAGACCCAAAGGACGCAAAAGGCGGAATAGTTGAAAGGGACGTTATCCGCATAGTTACTCCGGGAACTCTTACCGAAAGCAGTTTCCTTGATGAAGCAAAGAATAATTATATATGCGGCGTTTATTCCTCGGCCGGCGATTGTGCGATGTGTTTCGCTGATATTTCCACCGGAGCAGTGCATCTTTTCCTGAAATCCGGAAAGGATATGGAGACCGCCGTTATTGACGAACTTTCAAGATTTGAACCTGTGGAAGTGATCTTTAATCCTTCATTTCTTGACTGTAAGCAGGTAATGACGTTTATCCGCGAAAAAACGGAATATTCGGTCCAGCTGTTGGAAGAAGACGCCTTCGATGTTTCGGAACATTCCGACGTTATATTGAAACAATTCGGAGTTTCGGAACTTTGCGAATTAGGTCTTAACGCGGAAACTTCCGAAGCGGCATGCGTATGCGGTCTGTTCGGATATATAAGCGATACCCAGAAGGCTCTTGTAGGAAGATTTACTGAAATAAAAAAATATGATGACAGCTATTTTATGGGACTTGATCTTACTGCAAGGCGAAATCTTGAACTTACGGAAACAATGCGCGGAAAAGAAAAAAAAGGAAGCCTCATGTGGGTATTGGATCACACAAGGACTTCAATGGGAAAACGTCTGCTAAAATCATATATAGAGCAGCCGCTTGTCAAGCCGGCTATGATAATAAATCGTCTTGACGCCGTTGAGGAACTTTGCGGAAAATCAGTCCTCAGGGAAGAACTTGAAGATGAATTGTCAGGGGTTTACGATATCGAGCGTCTTATGACAAGGGTAATGTATAAAAACGCTTCTCCGAGAGATCTTAAAGCACTTTCCATGACGGCGTTGAAGCTTCCGGTGATAAAAGAACTGCTTAATAATTTTTCATGCAAACTGCTGCATGAACTCAATGAAAAAATACATACCCTTGAGGAGATATCAGGATTAGTAGAAAACGCCATAGTCGATGAGCCGCCTCAGACAGCCCGTGAAGGCGGTGTGATAAAGGACGGTTTCAACGAGGAGCTGGACCATCTCAGAAATATAATAAAAAACGGTAAAGGCGTTATTGAAGATATCGAACAGCGGGAGAGAGAACGTACCGGGATAAAAAATCTTAAACTGGGATATAACCGTGTTTTCGGCTATTATATTGAAGTTACAAAGTCATATTATGACAGGATACCGGAAGATTATATACGAAAACAAACTCTTGCCAACTGTGAAAGATTTATAACCGATGAACTCAAAAAAACCGAATATGAGATACTCGGCGCAAACGACAGGATACTCTCCTTGGAATATGACATATTCTGTGAGGTCCGTGAATTTGTCGCATCAATGCTGATAAAGTCACAGGAAACGGCTTCGGCTGTCGCACAGCTTGATGTGCTGTGTTCTTTTGCATATACGTCTGTCAAAAATGAATACACAAAACCGGATATTGCTATTGACGGCATAATCGATATAAAAGACGGCAGACATCCGGTAGTTGAGCTTATGCTCACAGATGAAATGTATGTTCCGAATGATACGTATCTTGATCTTGACAAAAATCGTATGTCTATAATAACGGGGCCTAATATGTCCGGCAAATCAACTTATATGAGACAGACCGCACTTATAGTGCTTATGGCACAGATAGGCTGTTTCGTTCCGGCAAAATATGCCAAGATAACTATTGTTGACAAGATATTTACTCGTGTCGGAGCTTCCGATGACCTTACGGCGGGACAATCTACATTTATGGTCGAAATGAGCGAAGTTGCGGATATACTTAAAAATGCCACAAAGCAGAGCCTTGTTATTCTTGATGAGGTCGGAAGAGGAACTTCAACTTTTGACGGGATAAGCATTGCCACAGCCGTGGCGGAATATATTTCGGGTTCAAGAAATCTCGGCTGCAAGACTTTGTTTGCAACGCATTATCACGAGCTGATAAAACTGGAAAATGAACTTGACGGAGTGAAAAATTACAGCGTTGCCGTCAAAAAGCGGGGAGAAGATATAAAATTCCTGCGCAAAATAGTACGCGGCGGTGTAGATGACAGTTACGGCATCGAAGTCGCTAAGCTGGCAGGACTTCCTAAAAGGGTCCTTGAAAGGGCAAGAACGCTCCTTGAAGGAATGGAAAAGAACAAAGATGAAATTATCCATAAAAACGATGAACAGATATCGTTCCGCAGCATGGGAAACGATCAGATAATCGAAAAACTGCGGAAAACAAATGTTGACGAGCTTACGGATGAGGATGCAAAGTATTTCCTGAAAGAACTTTGCGGAATGCTTGAGTAAAGGAGACTTTAATAAAATGCCTAAGGTGCGTGTCCTCAGCAAGGAAACTGCTGAGCTTATCGCTGCCGGAGAAGTCATAGAAAGACCAAGTTCCATTGTAAAGGAACTTGTTGAAAATTCTATTGACAGCGGCGCGGGAAGCATAACCGTCGAGATAAAAAACGGCGGCGTTAGCTATATCCGCGTGACCGATAACGGATGCGGAATAGAGTACGAGGATGTTCCTACGGCTTTTTTGCGTCATGCTACCAGTAAGATACGGGATAAAGACGATCTGAACAGTATAATGACACTTGGCTTCAGAGGTGAAGCGCTTGCTTCTATATGTGCGGTCGCAAAGGTAGATGTTCTGACAAAAACTGCCGGAGATCAGTTTGGTACCCATTTTTCCATAGCAGGAGGCGAGCAGGCCGAATACGATCAGTGCGGCTGTCCCGAAGGAACGACTATCATTGTGCGGGATATATTCTATAATGTCCCTGCACGTCTGAAATTCCTGAAAAAAGATGTTTCTGAAGGCAACGCTATTGCTTCCATGGTGGATAAGATAGCTGTATCACACCCTGAGATCGCATTTAAATTTATAAGGGACAATAAGCAGGAATTTATTACTCCGGGTGACGGTGAACTTTATTCTTCCGTGTATTCGGTGTTCGGGAAACAGTTTGCGGCTTCAATGATACCGGTCGATTATGAACTCAACGGGATAAGGATAGACGGCTTTACCGTAAAGCCTTTGTTTGGCAGACCAAATCGTTCTATGCAGCATTTTTTCATAAACGGAAGATATGTAAAATCACCGGTATGTACACATTCTTTGGAACATGCGTATATGAACAGCATAATGGAAGGAAAATTTCCGTCCTGCGTTATCAGAATGGCTATACCGCCGTCAATTATAGACGTTAATGTTCACCCCGCAAAAATAGAAGTAAGATTTACAGACGAACGTGTGATAGCCGACAGTATATATTTTGCAGTAAAAAATGCAATTCTTCTTGATACTGAACCTGCCGAAATAACTATAAAACCGGCTAAGCCGGATTATACAAAACCTTTAGCGGAGGAACGGCCTGAGTACGCACAGATGAAAATGCCGCAGGAAGCTCAGATAAGAGAAGTACATCCCGCATACCGTGATGATATGCCTGTGCAGACGGCTGTTCCCGCCAAGCACACGGACTTATATCATCAGGATTATCAGAGCCGCAGCGTTTCCGGAACATCTCAGACCGGTGAAGATAATTCTCTCAAAAATACCTTTGACGGAGAAAACAGTCCCGCAATAAAGCCGGATATGGGATTTAAGTATATTACGGAGGCTTCTTTTGCAAGAAAAGAGGTCAGAGCAGAACCCGCTCCGGAACCTCCGGAGGAAATATACTTCAGAGTAATAGGAGAGGCTTTCAAAAATTATATTATTGCCGAAATAGACAGCGATGTTATATTTGTTGATAAGCATGCCGCTCATGAACGGATACTTTTTGAAAAACTCCGTGCAGGCAGCAGCAAGCTGATATGTCAGATGCTGCTTGCTCCATGTGAAGTACTGCTGGATTTTGATGAATTCAACGCACTTATAAACAATACGGATCTTGTGCATGAGCTGGGATTTGATATTGAGATATCAGGAAATTCAAAGGTATGCGTTACGGGAATACCGGGAATTCTTGACGGATGCGATCCGGCGGATCTGGTCATTGAACTGGCAAAAAATATATGTGACAACAAGAATGATCCTATGCCGGAAATACTTGATAATATGTACCACACCTTTGCATGCAAGGCAGCTATAAAGGCAAATGATATAACTTCTCCGGCGGAACTTGCAGAGATAGTTAAAACCATACTGTCGGACGAGCGGATAAGATACTGCCCGCATGGCAGACCGGTGATGTTCAAGCTTTCAAAACGCGAGCTGGAGAAGCAGTTCAAACGAGTTCTTTAAGGGAGGAGCGGGTAAATGTCCGTATCAAAGATACCTTTGCTGGTTGTAGCCGGACCTACCGCTTCCGGAAAGACCGCGCTCGGCGCTGCTCTTGCAGAAGAATATGACGGTGAAGTGATTTCTGCGGATTCAATGCAGATATATAAAGGACTTGATATAACCTCCGCCAAGCCTACCGTGGAAGAAATGCGGGGCATACCGCATCATCTTGTGGGAATAGTTGACATGAATGTACAATTCAGCGTTGCGGATTATGTAGAACTGGCTAAAAGAACCATTAATGATGTGAACTCACGGGGAAAACTTCCCATACTTGTAGGAGGGACAGGACTCTATATTAATTCACTGGTGGATAATATAAGCTTTGAAAGAGCAGAAACAGACGGCAGCATAAGGAAACGTCTTTGCACGGAAGCAGATATCGCCGGAGCGGAAGAAATGCACAGACGTCTTGCTTCCGTTGATCCTGAAACGGCTGAACTGGTCAGCCCGAATAATATTATCCGCGTTATAAGGGCTTTGGAAATATACGAACTTACAGGTATGAAATTCAGTGAATACAAAAGAATCAGCAGGAATGAAGGGTCAATATATAATGTCTGTATGATAGGGCTGAATTACCGGGACAGAGAAAAGCTGTATGACAGGATAAACAGAAGAGTCACTCATATGTCAGAAAATGGAATGATAGAAGAATGCCGTGCCGTTTATGAAAACGAAAAAACAGGTACGGTCTGTCAGGCAATAGGATATAAGGAACTTCTTCTTTATTTCAGAGGAGAGTCAGATATTGAAACATCTCTTAACAAAATACGTCAGAACACCCGCCGATACGCTAAAAGACAGCTTACTTGGTTTCGTCGTGATGAACGAATTAATTGGATTTATTTGGACGAAATAAATAATTTTGATGAAATTATTAAAATATGCAAAAAAATAGTAGCCAAATCAAAAATTTTATGTTATAATGAAATGTAAGCAGTTTTTTGCTTGCAAATGATAAGATGACGGTCCTTAATAGAAAGGATGATAAAATGAATAAAAATATGAACCTCCAGGATGTATTCCTTAATCAGGCGAGAAAAGATAAGATACCGGCAACATTCATTCTTACTAACGGATTTCAGTTCAAGGGTATTGTAAAGGGCTTTGACAGCTATGTAGTTATACTTGACTGTGACGGAAAACAGGAGCTTGTATTCAAACACGCCATATCAACGATAATACCTGCAAAACCAATATCTATACTCGATTCTGAGCAGTAATACCGGCATATGATGAATACTATAACGGTCAGGATACTTGTTTTCCTGCTTTCACTGTTTATACTGGTGACTTTTTTCAGTCAGATAAGTATGCAGTTTGAAGATAATTATGTTACTGAAACAGCCGTAAAATATTCTTCAGCTGAAAAAGTTTCTTTTCAGGGCGTTTATATAAGGAATGAATCGGTGATAAGAGGCGGTTCTTCCGGAGTCCTGAGTTACCCCAATGCGGACGGCAGCAAGATTGCTAACGGTTCTGTTGTCGCGTATGTCTATAAAAGCGAAAACGATATCTATATCAATCACAGGATCGAACAGCTCAAAGAAGAAGTAAGCCTTCTTGAAAATGCACAAAATCCCGGCGTGACCGAAGTTGCCAAGCCTACATTCATTTCATCGCTTATAGATGAAGAATATCAGACTATAGCTATCCTTATAGCTGAAAACGATCTTGAATCGCTTGACAAGGAACGTAAGCAGCTTCAGACGCTTATGGATATATACCATATCGTAATAGACGAGGAAACCGATTTCAATGACGCTATATCCGCTTTGAATTCGGAAATAGCCGATCTTGAAAGACAGCGCAAAAGTTATACCGATGTTATCACGGCAGACAGTACGGGATATTTCATAAGTCATACAGACGGCTATGAAAATGTGCTTTCTCTTGATGACATAGGAAGCATAACGGCGGATAAGATCAAGGAAATAATAAGCTCGCCCGAAAAAGAAGGATCTGTTTATGACGTCGGCAAAATGGTCGATGGTTATGAGTGGAAAATGGCGGGGATAATTGATCCCAAATCGGCGGATTTTACGGTGGGCAGCAGTGTTACGGTGAAGTTTGCGTCTACTCCGGATACGGTAACGGCGGTCATAGATGATATCATAGAAACTGACGATCCGAATGAAAGCGTGATAATAATTTCCTGTGACGAGCTTACATTCAATCTTGTACAGAGAAGGGTCGACAGGGTAGAGCTGATACTTAATGACTACGAAGGCATAAAAGTGCCGAGAGAAGCTATAAGATTTGACAAGGACAACAATAAAGGCGTTTACATACTTCTTGGACAAAGGATATCTTTCAAAAAAATAGAGCCTGTATATGAGTGCGATGAATATATACTCTCGCGGATAACGTCTGATACTTCATATGTAAGTATGTATGACGATATAATAACAAAGGGAGAAATTTCAGCAGATCTCTATATTGAAGAGGAAACGTCCGGGCCTGTGAACGATGAAGAGCCCGTTGTTTCAGAAAATGGACCGGAGCAGGACACAGAAAGCGTTACGGAACAGATAACCGAAACGCAGATGAATGATATTGACGAAAATGCGGACAGTGATATTCCTGACGAAGATGATCTCGGCATGATATGGGATGACGAATAGCTTCCGAAGGGGGATGTGAGTGTGGATGCGGATATTTCCGAAAATTTGAAACGCATACGTTACGACATCGGAGAGGCAATGGCAAAATACAGAAATCCTGACGATTCTCTAAGGATAATGGCTGTTACAAAGACGGTCCCTTATCAGAGAGTAAATTTGGCAATTGATGACGGCATAACGCTCCTTGGCGAAAACCGAGTCCAGGAATATCTTGAAAAAAAAGACTTTTATAAAAAAGACGCCGAAGTGCATTTTATCGGACATCTCCAGTCAAATAAAGTCAAGTATATAATTGACAGCGTGTCTTTGATACATTCCGTTGACAGCTTAAAGCTTGCTTCTGAAATAGACAGGCTGGCTGCAAAAAACGGAATTTGCAGGAACATTCTCATTGAAGTGAATATCGGCGGGGAAGAATCAAAAAGCGGCGTGCCGGAAAATGAAGTCAGAGAACTTATTTCAGGTATATCCGATATGAAAAATATAAGGATCAAGGGTCTTATGACTATCCCGCCGGCAGGACAGTCGGAGAAATATTTTGAACGTATGCAGAGGCTTTTCTGTGACATCAGGTCGGAAAAGTATGAAAATGCCGATATGGAGATACTTTCCATGGGTATGTCGTCAGATTATGTTTCAGCCGTAAAATACGGCTCTAATATAGTAAGAATAGGTTCCGCTATTTTTGGATCCAGAAAATAAAAGAGAGGAAGAGAAAAATGAGCTTTATTGGAAATCTTAAAGAAATACTCGGAATGGATACGGAGGATGATAACGACAACGAGTTCGATACCATCGACAATTCCAACGACAGTAATGATGACTATGGAAACAGAAACAAGGTAGTCAACATTCATGCAACGGCACAATTACAGGTGATCCTTGTAAAGCCTGAGGTATTCCAGGATACAAAGCAGATAGCCGATCACCTCAATTCCAAAAAGACAGTCGTTCTCAATCTTGAATCCACAACTCCTGATGTTACAAGAAGAATAATTGATTTTCTCGGCGGTGTGGCTTATGCCAACGGCGGAAATATCAAGCCTGTAGCAAATAACACATTTATTATCACTCCTTACAATGTAGGTTTTGTAGGAGAGGATCTTGTCGGCGAACTGGAAAATAACGGCGTATATCTCTGATAATGAGCAACTTTTACGGACGTTTTCCGGAACTGAATAACGAAGATAAGGTGCTTGTTTCGCATATCAAAGATATGGCAAGAATATGCGAAAAGACTTACAAGCCAAGATTTTCTGCCTTTTTGGACGAACGCGGCATAATGATCGCCGATCTTGTAATGAATGAGCTTGGGGTGAAAAACTTCAGATTTTACGGCGGATATGACGAAGCGTCCAGAAAGGTATTGGGAATTTTTCCCGAATATTGCGAAGATGAGGAAAAATTTCCTATAACCGCTCTTGTATTTAGTTTCAGGGAAGCTGATAAGCTTTCTCACAGAGATTTTCTCGGTTCATTTATGTCAAAACAGATAAAGCGCGATATGATAGGCGATATAATTGTTTCAAGCGGACGTGCTGTGGCATTTGTTTATGATACGGTAAAGCAGCTGCTGCTCTATGAAACGGATAAAGTCGGTGCTGTAGGAGTCAGGGTATCCGAAGAAAGCGCTCCGGATATAAATGACAAACTTTCATTTATCGAAAAGAATTGTACCGTTTCTTCAATGAGACTTGACTGTATCGTCAGTGCTGCTGCCGGTGTGAGCCGTGGAAAAGCCGCCGGTATGATAAAGGGCGGTTATGTTTCGGTAATGTATTCCGCTGTCGATTCGCCGTCTTTTGCTTTGTCTGAAGGAGATGTTTTTTCTATCAGAGGGACAGGAAAATTTTTGCTTTTTTCTGTCAACGGAACTACAAAAAAGGATAGGATCCATATTACTTTAAAAAAATATAATTAATTTATGAGGTGATTTGATTGTTAAGCGTAAAGGACATCAATAACAAGCGTTTTGAACAGGCAAGACCTGGTTATAACACCGAAGAAGTAGACGACTTCCTCCGCCAGATAGCGCAGGATATTGCACAGTATCAAAGAGAGAAGGAAGAAGCCGAAAAAAAGATCGAAGTCCTTGTTGAAAGCGTAAGAGAATACAAAAAGGACGAAGACGCTCTCAAAGACGCTCTTATCGGTGCTCAGAAGCAGGGAAGAGCAGTTGTTGCGGAAGCAAATGAAAAAGCTGAAAAGATAATTGCCGATGCTAATGTAAAGGCTGATGAGATAATCGGTTCTACACGAATCCAGCTGGAAAAGGAAAAGAATTGTCTCATTAAAATGCAGCAGGAAGTATCCGATTTCAAGGCGGATCTGCTTGGTATGTATAAGCAGCATCTTGAGCTCATTACTTCAATGCCTGATTATGAGGGTGAAGATGAAGAAGAAGCCGAAGAAACTCCGGTACCTGAAGAGCCTGCTCCGGAGCCGGTACAGGAAACTCCTGTACAGGAGCCTGAACAAAGTATGGAGGCTACAAGGATAATGGAAAATCCATACAGACAGGAAAAAGCTCCGCTTCCTTTCGGAGAGGCTGCTATACCAAACACGACAAAACCGGAAAGTAAATTCGGTGAACTGAAATTCGGACATAATAAATAATATCCAAGGAGAGTATTAACAATGGCGCAGGATTACAATTCCACACTCAATCTTCCCCAGACCGACTTTTCAATGAGAGGTAATCTTACTCAGAAAGAGCCTGCAATGATCGAACACTGGGATAATGACGGAACATATTATGCAATGATCGAAAAAAATGAGGGAAAGCCCCGTTACATCCTTCACGATGGTCCTCCGTATGCAAATGGTGATATCCATCTGGGAACATCATTGAATAAGATATTGAAGGATATTATTGTAAGATATAAGAATATGAACGGTTTCTGTTCTCCTTATATTCCCGGTTGGGACACTCATGGCCTGCCTATAGAACTTCGTGCGCTCAAAGAGATCGGAGTTGAAAATGGTGCTATTCCTCCCGTAGAACTCAGAAAGCATTGTAAAGAATATGCTCTGAAACAGGTGGAAAACCAGAAGCAGCAGTTCAAGCGCCTCGGTGTATGGGGAGATTTTAATGACCCGTACCTTACTCTGAAACCTGAATTTGAAGCAAGACAGGTAGAAGTTTTCGGAGAAATGTATAAAAAAGGCTATATCTATAAGGGGCTGAAACCTGTTTACTGGTGTCCCGATTGCCAGACGGCTCTGGCGGAAGCTGAGATCGAGTATGAGAATGATCCGTGTCATTCTATATATGTAAAATTCAAGGTTACAGACGATAAGGGCGTATTTTCTGCGCTTGGTCTTGATCTTGACAAAACATTTTTCGTTATCTGGACTACTACTACATGGACGCTTCCGGGAAACCTTGCTATTTGCCTTGGTCCTGATTACGAATATACGGTAGTTCAGGCAAACGGCGAAAATTATGTTATGGCTGTAGAACTCATAAAGCCTACAATGGCTGCCGCAAAGATAGATAATTATACTACGGTCGGCTCGTTCAGAGGTAAGGAACTGGAATATATTATGACAAAAAATCCTCTTATGGACAGAGGTTCTATGGTCATAGTAGGAGACCATGTTACTCTTGAAAGCGGTACAGGATGTGTTCATACGGCTCCCGGATTTGGTGTGGACGACTTTGAGGTTTGCAAGAAATATCCTGAGATAGGTATTGTCGTTCCTGTGGATTCCAAAGGCGTTCAGACAGAAGAAGCCGGAAAGTACGCGGGTCTGACTACAGAAGCTTCCAATAAAGTAATTGCTGCCGATCTTGAAGCAAGCGGTGCGCTGTTTGCTCTTGAAAAGATCGTTCACCAGTATCCTCACTGCTGGAGATGTAAGAAACCTGTCTTGTTCCGTGCTACTGAGCAGTGGTTCTGTTCGGTAAAGGATTTCAAGGATAAGGCTATAAATGCTATCGACAGCGTTCAGTGGATACCTGAATGGGGTCATGACCGTATCAAGGGTATGGTAAATGACAGAAGCGACTGGTGTATTTCACGTCAGAGAACATGGGGCGTTCCTATTCCGGTGGTTTATTGCAAAGATTGCGGAAAACCTGTTGTTACTGACGAGATCATAAAGAATGTTTCCGATATGTTCCGTATGAGCGGTTCTGATTCCTGGTATCTTGCCGATGTTAGCGATATTGTTCCGGCAGATACAAAGTGTGAATGCGGATGTACGGATTTTATAAAGGAAAAGGATATTTTTGACGTATGGTTTGACAGCGGCGTTACGCATACAGCAGTTATGGATGAAAAAGGTTTTGGAACTCCCGTAGATCTTTATCTTGAAGGAGCAGATCAGTACAGAGGCTGGTTCCAATCATCACTTCTTACTTCTGCTGCAACTGTCGGACGCGCTCCATATAAGGCAGTATGCACACATGGCTGGGTTGTTGACGGTGAAGGCAAGACTATGCACAAGTCTCTCGGAAACGGTATCGATCCTAAGGAGATCACCGATCAGTACGGTGCAGATATACTTCGTCTTTGGACGGCTTCTTCCGATTATCATTCTGATATAAGGATATCAAAGGAGATCCTCAAACAGCTTTCCGATATGTACAAGAAGATAAGGAATACGGCGAGGTTTATTCTTGGAAATATTTGCAACGGAAGCGGATTTGATCCTGATAAGGATATGGTTTCTGAAGATCAGCTCCATGAGATCGATAAATGGGCACTTCTTGAACTCAATGGTCTTATTGATAAGGTAAAAGCTGCATATGATGCATTCGATTTTCATATTGTTGTAAGCAGCATACACAATTTCTGTATTACGGGCATGTCTAATTTCTACCTTGACATTATAAAGGACAGACTGTACTGTACAGGTGAAAAATCCGTTGACAGACGTGCGGCGCAGACAGCAATGTACAAAATACTGAGTGCGATTTCAAGAATGTTGGCGCCGGTGCTCTGCTTTACGGCAGAAGAAATATGGAATTATATTCCTCATACTTCTGCTGATGACGCCAGAAGCATCTTCCTCAATCAGATGCCTGAAAAGGAAAATATTTCTGTTGATGCAGGTTTTTCCGAAAAGTGGAGTACAATATATAAGCTTCGTTCAGATGTGACAAAAGCTCTTGAAGTAAAGCGCAGAGACAAATTTATTGGTGCTCCTCTTGAAGCGAAGATCGTTATCCACGCAGGTGCAAATTACGATAATTTTGTTTCTTTCAAGGATATACTTGAAAAAGTATTCATAGTTTCTGCGGTCGATGTTCTTGCAGACGGAACAGGTGAATTCAGCAGTGATAATTTTGAAGGCGTGACATATGATGTTGAACACGCTGCCGGAGAAAAGTGCGAACGCTGCTGGTCATACTCTGAGACAGTCGGAACAAATGCGGAACATCCTACGCTGTGCGCTCGATGTGCTGCAGAGGTAAAGTAAAAAAGTTTATGCAAGTCGGGGGAGATAATTCCCCGATTTGCTTGTAAGTTAGGATATGAAATGATCGTTTTTCTTTTTATTTTAGGAATAATTCTTGTTTCAGCCGATCAGTTAATAAAATACTGGGCGGTTAAAGTGCTTATGCCTGTAAAGACAATGGACTTTATACGTATCGGGGATTTAGAAATATTAGGTTTAAGGTATACCGAAAATGCAGGAGCTGCGTTCAGTTCTTTCAGAGGAGAAAAATGGTTCCTGATAGGTTTTGTTTCGGTAATGTTAGTTTTTCTGGTAATTTTTACGATAAAATATAAGTATAAACGTCCTGTTTTTTTGATAAGTTCTGTTATGATAATTTCCGGAGGCATAGGAAATCTTATCGACAGGATAAGAATGGGATATGTCGTTGATTATCTTGATGTAAAGCTTTTTAACTTTGCAATATTTAACTTTGCAGATGTGTGCGTAGTTGTTGGTGCGGCGATCATGCTTTTATTTGTGTTGATCGCTGAACCCAAGCTTGAAAAAGCCGAAAAGGAAAATAATGATGGACAAGCTTGAATTTAAAGCAGAAAATATATGCAGCAGTATTCGGATCGATAAATGGCTGTCGGAAACAGATTGCGGAGTATCCCGTTCTATGCTGCAAAAACTGCTGAAAGATGAAAAAGTTACGGTAAACGGACAGTCCGTCAATAAAAGTTATCAGTTGAAAAACGGGGATATTATAGAGGTGGAGATCCCCGAACCTGTTTCGCTGGATGTTGTTCCGGAAAATATTCCCTTGGAAATTGTCTATTCAGATGATCACCTGCTTATAGTAAACAAGCCAAAAGGAATGGTAGTTCATCCTGCGGCAGGCAATTACAGCGGAACAATGGTAAACGCTCTTCTATATCATTGCGGAGAGCAGCTTTCTTCAATAAACGGAGTTATCAGACCGGGTATAGTCCATAGGATAGACAAAAACACAAGCGGACTGCTGATAGTTGCAAAAACCGATGAGGCGCATCGGAAATTGGCAGAACAGATAAAAGAACACACTTTTACACGCGAGTATCATGCAGTTGTATGCGGCAGATTTAAAGAGCAGACGGGAATAATTGATGCACCTATAGGAAGAAATCCTTTTGACCGAAAAAAAATGTGTGTTACGGACAAAAATTCCAAGGAAGCTCGTACAGAATATACGGTCCTTGATGAATTTGATAATTACAGTTATGTAAAGCTAAAACTCTTTACAGGAAGGACGCATCAGATAAGAGTCCATATGTCCTATATCGGACGCCCTGTTTTCGGAGACGATGTTTACGGAAAGCCGTCAAAATACTGTGAAGGGCAGTGTCTCCATGCAAAGAAAATAGGTTTTATCCACCCTGCAAACGGGGAATATTACGAATTTGACAGTGAACTTCCCGAATATTTTAAGTTTGTCCTGAACAAGCTTTCGGGAGGACGAATTTAACGGCGGAGGAAATTTTTTATGCCGGATTTTTCAAATATTGTTTTCATCACAGATCTTG